>JBEHXD010000399.1:0-5395 GCA_048498875.1 Verrucomicrobiota bacterium | reverse complement strand
CCAGGAGCTGCGGATCGTGCGCGCGGAGATCGAGCAGGATGATCGTTTCCTTTGGTCCAACCGAAACCAACACCCACCCCGAGAAGAAAATTGCCGCACCTGCGATTGCCGGTGCGAGATGCCAGAGATTGAGATAGCCCACGGCGAGATGTACCCCGATGGCGGCCAGAAATCCCGCGCCGCCGGAGAGCAGCATGACCTGGCGAAAACTTCGCGTGACCGGTGCGTGCAGCACAATCGTGATCACCATCAAACCGATTGAAAGCAATCCACCGCCAAACCCCGCCCGGTCATGCGCGATAACGGGAAGCAACCGGTCGGAAACGCCACAAATCTCCGGTTGCGTCAGGCCGATATAAGAAAGGTCCGTCGCCACGAAAACCGTGGTCATGCCCACAATCGAAATCGTCAGTCCCGCCGCCACCAGCCCGCCGCCATAAATCAGCAGCAGACACTTGCCCCATTTTAGTCTGGCCGGCAGCTCCCGCCACGACGGGATCCGCACCAGCATCCGCCAGCTTTTTTCGCCTTTCAGCTGTCGCCGTGTCCGCAGCATTCCAATCAGGAAAACCGGCAAAAGCGCCAGCGTGGCCACGCCATGCCACGTATCGAGGTAGCCATAACCCAGATAACTCAAAAAGCTGCCAAACCCCGCCGTCCCCGACAGCGCCAACGTCCACCAAGCCCAACTCTCGCCCCGCCTGAGAGGAAATTCCGTCAGCCACAGATAAAGCAGGCCCACCGCGACCAGCGATCCGCCGAATGCCGCGCGATCGTGAAACATGAAATTAACGAGCCGCGGATTACTCGCGCGGGCCAACTGCGCGGCATCCAATCCCAAGTACGCCACGTCATGCGGCAGGAAATGGCCGGTGCACGACAGAAACAACGCAAAGCCGCCCGAGCCCGCCAGCGCCACGCCTGTCAGCAGCAACGGAAAAAATCCGTCGCTCACCAAGGCGGCGATAAAACCACGTTCATCCGGATCCGGGGAGTATTTCATTTTAGATTCACGGAGTCATCACCGGCTTTACTCCTCGCGCCTGCAAAAAGGGATCCAGGCGACGTGCCAGTTCCCGCCAGTGATAGGAGGGTACGGCAGGATAAAGATGATGTTCGAGGTGGTAGGTATGCTGGAGAAAAAGCTCCGGCACCAACCGACCGCGCACCGCGTGCGTTTGCGTCAGTTTGTCTTTTCCGTCGGCCCGGTGGGGAATCCACACCGTCGCCAGCGGATACAGCCAGCTGCTCGTAATGATCAAACCCACGTACACGAAAGGCACCTTCGTTACCGGCAGCAAAATTACGCTCCCGACAATCACGGCGATCGCCCACCCCGCTTCCAGAATCATCCAGCGCCGATCCGCCGAAGACGCGCGCCGCCAAGCCCAGACAAACAGCCGGGATTGATTACCAATCCCGCTCAACAAGGCGCGCCACCACGGCAAACGTGCGACCAGTCCCTCCACGTCGTCGTCCTCCGGAAAATGCCGGTGATGTTGCAGGTGGGTCAGCCGGAAGGCATGGCCGCTGCGCAAAACCAGCATCTCGGTGAAAGCGAGCAATGCGTCGTTCAGGGATCGGGAAAATCCCAACGTGCGATGCAGCAAATCGTGAGAGGTGGAAACATAGGTGATGAACATCAGCCCCGCCACCGCCAGCACCGCCGGAATCCACCAGTCCTGGATCGCAAAGGCAAAGTAAGCTGCGACACAAAAAACGGGCCGCAGGATCGACCAGATGCGCTGGAACGACGTCACCTGCAGAAGGTCTTTGCCCAAGACTTCGAGTGTAGGCCAGTCCTCATGCCCGTCCGGAAAACTCATCGCCCGATTCATAATGGTCTCGCCTCACGTCGCCAAGCTTTCAAAACCAGCTTTGGCAGAAATCATGTAACCTTTCTCTGAACGACAGGTTCAATCTCGATTCCTTGCCCCACTTGCCCATGAGCCGACTGATTCAAGATCTGCGTTTTGCCTGCCGGACTCTGTTGAAAAGTCCTGGATTTGCCTTCGTCGCCATCGCCAGCCTGGCCCTGAGCATCGGCGCCAACACCGCCATTTTCAGCTTCGTGAACGCCGTGTTGCTCAAACCGCTGCCCTACCCCAACGCGGACCGCATCGTGCGCGTGCTCGAAGCCCCTCCCGGCGGCGGCCGCAACGGGATCTCGACCCTGAACTTCCTCGACTGGCAGAAGGAAAACAACTGTTTCGATTTCATGGCCGCCGTCACCGGGGGAGGGACGTCACTCACCGGCATCGAGGAACCGATCCAGCTTCCTGGCAACCGGGTTTCGGCCCACTACTTCGATATCTTCGGGGTGCGCGCGGAACTCGGCCGGACTTTCGTCGAGGGCGAGGATCAGCCCGGCAAAAATCATGTCGCGGTCATCAGCCACAGTCTCTGGCAGACCCAATTCGGCGGAGACGCCGGCATCGTCGGTCGCACGATCCTCCTCGAAGGCGAGCCACACACCGTGATCGGCGTGCTGCCCAGGGACACGCCTTTTGAACGGAGTTATTCGAAAATCTGGCGGCCACTCGCCTTCGAGTCTTCCAACATGACGCGCAACTTCCATTGGTTCGGCGCGTATGCGCGGTTGAAAGCGGGTGTCACTCTCGAACAGGCCCGCGCCCAGATGGACGCGATCGGCAAACGCATTTCCACCGATTTTCCCGATTCGAACAAAGACTGGAGTGTCGGCGTTGATCTGTTCTCCGAGACCGTCGTCGACAAACGACTCAGCCAATCCCTTTACGTCCTGCTCGCGGCCGTGGGCATGGTGTTGCTTATCGCCTGCGCCAACCTCGCCAATCTTTCGCTGATGCGGGTCGTCGGGCGCGAACGCGAGATCGCGATCCGCCTTTCACTCGGCGCCGGACGCTGGACCCTCGCCCGTCAATTCCTGACCGAAAGCCTCTTGATTTCCGTCATCGGTGGTGCGCTCGGACTGATCGTGGGCCAGCTGGTGATGAGCGGCTTGAAAGCCGTGATGCCGCCCTATGCCCTGCCTTCGGAAGCGAACGTGGCGCTCGACTGGCGCGTGCTGCTTTTTTCGTCCGGACTCACCATTCTCACGGGCGTGATCATCGGTCTGTTTCCCGCGATTCAAGCGGCCCGACCCAACCTCACCAACTCGCTCAAACAAGGCGGCGTCGGCAGCAGCGCGGGATCACACGCGCGGGTTCGCAGCGCGCTGGTGGTGGCCGAAGTCGCGCTCGCTTTTGTCCTGCTCACCGGCGCCGGGCTGCTGATTCGCAGCCTTGGAAAAATCAGCGAGGTCGATCCCGGCTTTGACCCGAAAAATGTCCTCACTTTCCAACTGCCGATTTCCGACAAACGCTTTCCCGATGTCGGCGCTCTCGGCTCATATGTCAGGCAAATCACCGAACATCTCAAGGCCCTGCCGGGCGTGACCAGTGTCGCGGTGAGTTCCGTGCTGCCCATGCAAGGCTGGGGTTATGGGATGCCGTTCCAGATCGCCGATCAGAAAACCGTCGACCGGGCCAACCGGCAGGCTTGCTTCTTCAAAATGGTCGGCCCGTCGTATTTCAAAACGATCAGCATGCGGCTCCGCCAGGGCCGCCTGCTGGCCGAAACTGATTTACACGGCACGCCACCCGTCACGGTCATCAACGAAACGATGGCGAAAAAATTCTGGCCCAGGGGCGATGCCATCGGAAAACGCATTCTCGTCCAGGAAATCGTGCCGGGGAAAACCGCGCTCGGGGAAGAAATTCCCTGGGAGGTCGTCGGCGTGGTCGCCGATGAAAAAGTGGGCAGTCTCGATAGCACCTATGAAGACACCGGCATGTACGTGACCAATGAACAATGCCCGGTCTACTATCTGAGCGGCCTGGTTCACAGCTCGACGGATACGGCACTCCTGCGTGAAGCGGTGAAAAAAGCCGTGCATGAAATCAACCGCGACCAATCGATGCCGGAGATGAAAACCCTTGAAACCATCAAGGCCGAATCGATGGGCGATAATCGGTTTCGCGTCTGGCTGCTCGGGACTTTCGCCGGGATCTCCCTGCTTCTGGCGGCGATCGGCATCTACGGTGTGATTGCCTATTCGGTCAGCCAGCGCACCCGTGAGATCGGCATTCGCACCGCTCTTGGCGCCACGCACGGCAATGTTCTCCGGCTCATTCTCCGTCATGGCATGGGGCTTTGCATCCTTGGGCTGCTCCTCGGTGTCGCCGGCGCCTTCGGAGTAAACCAATTGATCGCTTCGCTGTTGTTCGCCATCGGCGACCGGGATCCGGTTACGCTTACATCAGTCGCGGTCATGCTCGGCGCCGTCGCGTTTTGTGCGTGCCTCATCCCCGCCCGGAGGGCGGCGAAGGTGAATCCCGTGGAAGCGCTGCGCTCGGAATAAATCCGGGCGGGCGCAGAGGAATTGATTCCGCACAAAGCGGTTGCAGGCAGACCGACAATGCCCGTAAATCGCCGGGATTGACCTCACTATCCACACCCTCGGACGGGCCGAGCGCGTTGACGGCATTCGTCAGTTCACTGGGAACGGACGACGAAGTCGTCGTCACTCCCTTCGACGGGGAGCAGATTATTTTCGATGCATCCTGCGTTGAAACCCTGCGCCAGCTTGACTCCGCCCAGCGCGCCGAATTGGGAGATCAGCTCCCGCCCCTGAACCAAATGGCCGCCGAATGGGCGGCCGCTCAATTGTACCAGGCCTGTCAGCTTCTGGTGTGTCGCGACGTGGCCAGTGAAGTCGTTTCCCGGACCCTGGCGCAGCCCTGTCCGGTGCCCCGGAATGAATCCGTCGACTACTCCGTGGATCTCTTTTTTCGCTTTCTGCCCGATCTGCTGACAGTCGCCCGTCGCCTGGCACCCGCTGATCCTCTCACCAACGCCTTGCTGGAATGGGCGAAAACCTGGCCGCTTTCGTCGGTCGGGGTATCGGCGGGAACGGAGCTGGCCACCGGGGCGTTTTCGGGCAATTCCGCGCTGATGCGCCTGTATGCAGACCGGGTGGTCGAACGCCGGGCCAGCGACCGCTTGAACGACCTTCAGCTGCGAAAGGTGCTGCGGGCGGACGCCGGACTTTTTCCCGAACTCATTCCTTTCCCTTCCTCTTCCTACGCCAATGACTGACCCCCAAACCTCCCTTCTAATCGGCCGGCGACTTCAGGATGAAGTAATCACCCCGATGAAAAAAGCCTTCGTCGCCAAGGACGAGATCATCGACCTGCTCGGTGTCGCCCTCGTTGCGGGAGAAAACATTTTCCTGCACGGACCGCCAGGTACCGCCAAAAGCGCCCTCATCCACGATCTGTGCCGCCGACTCCACGGCCGCTCGTTTGACTACCTGCTCACTCGGTTCACCGAACCGAGCGAGTTGTTCGGACCCTTCGACATCCGCCGGCTGCGG
>JBEHXD010000398.1:0-5399 GCA_048498875.1 Verrucomicrobiota bacterium | reverse complement strand
AGCCGGTACGTCCGATCCCGTCGGATACTAGTGTTTTTGCCGTGGTGAAGCAGGATCCCGCGCTTTATGAACGCATCGAGTTTGTGCGCGGACCCGACGCCTTGCTGGCTCCGAGCGGAAGCCCGGGCGGCACGCTGAATCTCATGATTTTGGCAGCGTCAATGCTCAGGCCGGACAATACGACGCCAATACCGCCAGCTTCGACGTCAACCGCGCGGTCGACAAAAACACCGCGTACCGGTTTGTCGCGAGTTACATCGACGACCAGCAGGGCGACAACCAGGGCTTCCATCGCAGCCTCGCCGTCATGCCCTCCGCGCTGTGGAAAATTGGCGACCGCTCCCAGTTGCTCCTTCAATTCACCTACTTCTGGGGTCGCGCTTACAACTATCTGGGCTTCCCCATTGATCCGGCCACTTCGGCCACCTCCGATCTGCACCCGCTGCCCGGCCTGAATTTCCGCGAAAAATCCTACGCGGACAATTACGATGATCCGAGCAGCGCCAATCACTCGATCCGCTCGAGCTATCGCGCTTTGTTCACCACCCGCCTGACGGACCGGCTCTCGATGCGCCTGGCATTGCGTTACCTGAACGATCGCGAAATCAACAATCAGTGGAACCTCACAGGCAATGCGGGCGGCGGCGTCAATCCGCTGACGGGGGAATGGACCCCGGGCCTCGTTTGGACCACGGCTGCTCCCTTCACCTCGAGTCCGGCGGCGACTCCGTCCCACACTTATAATCTCAGCCAGTCGCCGAACAATCTCCTGAGCCAGAATCTCGATTTTCAAAACGACTACGTCTTCCAATTCGACGGCCAGGGCTTCGCCTCCGAGACCGTCGCGGGCGTGGCGGGTGAGACCTTCAAGCAGCGGATCACCGGCTACAGCGCCACCAGCCCCGCGTTGGATATTTTCAACATCCCCGCCCAGGCGACCTGGACACTGAATGGCAGTCCGGTCACCAACCAAAGAATCACCGGCAACTGGGGGCAGGTTTATTTGAACGAAAAACTGAAACTGCTGCAAAACCGCCTCATCCTCACCGGAGGCGTGGTGCCCACCTGGTTTTACCAGAAGACCGAGAATTACCTTTCCGGCCTGACCATCTCCAACCACCCGAATCCCAAATTCGTCAACTACGGTGTCACCTTTGTGCCCGTGCCGTATCTGTCGCTCTACTACGGTCACTCCGAGGACGGCGTGCAAATCGTCAATGCCCCGACTTCAAGCAATCCCAATCCCCCGCAGCTGCAGAGCGGCAAACAGGATGAATTCGGCCTACGCCTGAAGTTCCTCGACGGGAAGTTGACGGCCAACGTGTCCTACTACGACCTGCAGCAAACCAACAATGTCATCGTCAACCCGGCGCTCTTCTCCGTACCGCCGCCGACGGTCACGCCGCCGCCGATCCTCGCCGACCGCACGGCGCAGGGCTGGGAATACGAGCTCAACTACACGGTTTCAAAAAACCTCTCACTCGTCGCCAACTACACGAAGTACCGCAATCGCAGCCCCTATAACGTTCGTTTCCGCGCGGATCCGGAAGCGGCAGGTGCGCTGTTCGCCAACTATCGTTTCACCGAGGGTGAATTAAAGGGCCTCGCGCTCGGTATTGGCTACAGCTACCAGGCCAAGGCCGCCGGCGACAGCGTGTCGGGCGTCACCAACGCCAGCACCACCACCAACCAGATCGCGGTGAAGCCGAGTTTTTATCTCCCCGCGTACGAGCTCGTGAATCTCACGGCCTCCTACAAAATCGACGATCACTGGACCGTGCGCGCGTTCCTCGACAATGCACTGAACAAATTCTACTATGCCGGCTCGCTGAATCGCAATGCCGTGATGCCCGGCATCCCGTCGAACTTCCGCGCTTCAGTCACCTATTCCTTCTAATCCGCTTCCATCCCCAGGCCCGGCGCACGCGACGTGGTCGCCGCCGGGCCGGTTTTTTCTTCGCCAGTTCCACCCGGTTTCCATGCACCGTTTTTTCCTCCTCGTTATTCTGCTGACTGGTGGCTTCGTTGCCCGGGCGGACGTTGCCGCGCTGCGCGTGGTGGAATTGCGCACGGAACTGGATCGCAACCCGGCCGGCATCGACGTCCCTGCACCGCGTTTGTCATGGCAGGTCGCCTCGCCCGCGCGAGGCGCGCGGCAGACACGCTGGCAAATAATCGCGTCCTCCACTGCGGAGGCGCTCGCCCGCGACCAGGCAGACTTGTGGGATAGCGGTGAAGTCATTTCCGATCAGACGACCTTTGTGACTTATGCGGGGAAACCGCTGGTTTCGTCACAGCAGGTTTTCTGGAAGGTACGCTCCTGGGATCAGACCGGTCAACCCACCGCGTGGAGCGAACCCGCCCAATGGACGATGGGCCTGCGGGCTCCGTCCGACTGGAAAGGCGTCTGGATCGCCGCACCGGCGGCAACTGAATCCCTGTTGCTGCGCGGCGAATTTACCGTGCGCACGGGCCTCAAACGCGCAATCGTCCACGCCACCGGTCTCGGGCAGTACGAACTCTATTTCAACGGCACCAAGGCCGGCGATGATCTCCTGACCCCGGGCTGGACCAACTACAACACAACGGTGTTGTACGACACGCGCGACGTCACGGGACTGCTGCGACCGGGCGCAAATGCCGCGGGGTTTCTGCTCGGCAATGGCTTCTATAACATCGAGCACCGGGATCGCTTTACCAAGCTGACCGGTTCGTTCGGTCCGTTGAAAGCGATTCTGCACCTGCAGCTCGAATACGCAGACGGAAGCGTGGAGTACGTGGGCACCGGCACCCACTGGCTGGTGCATTCCGGTCCAATCACCGTCGGCCATATTTTTGCCGGCGAAGATTACGATGCCCGGCTTGCCCCCACCGGTTGGGCTGAGCCCGGTTTCGCCGCCACCGGCTGGTCCCACGCGGTCGCGCTCATCCGTCCCGTGGGAACCCTGGTTGGTCACAGCGCCGGCAGCGAACCCTTGCGGGTAATCGCGGTTCATCCGGTGGTGGGCTCAAAGAAATTTTCCGACGGAACGGTCGTTTATGATTTTGGCCAAAACGCCTCGCACATGCCGCGATTGCGTGTGACCGGCCCCGCCGGATCCATCGTGCGACTGACTCCTGCTGAAGTGGTCAATGAGGACGGCACCATCAACCGCAACACGATGGATGGAAAAAATCGCGGCAACGCCTGGTGGCAATTCACGAAAGCCACGGATCGCGAGGAAATCTTTTTTCCGAAATTCTACTACGTCGGCTGCCGCTACCTGAAAGTGGAAACTTTCCATTCCGAGGCGGAGCTGCCGGTGACGGTTCCCGCCGAGGATTCCACTCATCGCGCCCCACCTGCTTCCGCCCCGCGTCCCGGTGACCCGGCCACCCTACCCGTCGTGCAATCGCTCGAACTGGCGGTCGTGCATGCGGCAACCCAACCGCTCGGCCAGTTCGAAACCTCGAGCCCGTTGCTCAATCAAATCCGTGACCTCGTCCGGTGGGCCCAGCGCTCGAACATGGTGTCAGTACTCACGGATTGTCCCCACCGGGAGAAACTCGGCTGGATCGAACAATACCATCTTAACGGCCCGGCGATTCGTTACGAATTCGATGTTTCCCGCATATTCACCAAAGGCATGCACGACATGGCCGACGGGCAGACGCCCGAGGGACTCGTGCCAAACATCGCGCCCGAGTTCACGGTTTTCAAAGGCAACTTCCGCTCCGCCGCCGAATGGGGTGCGGCGTTTCTGCTCGTGCCATGGCAACAGCGCGAATTCACCGGAGACGACGCGTTGCTCCGCAGGCATTACGAGGCGATGACACGCTATTTTTCCTACCTCGAATCACGCGCCCTGGATGATGTGCTCAGCGATGGACTCGGGGATTGGTTCGATCTCGGTCCACAAAAATCCACCGGACCAGCCCAGTTGACGCCTGCACCGGTCACCGCCAGCGCCTTTCTTTATTACGATGCCACGCTGCTCGCGCGTGCCGCCACCCTGCTCGGGAAGGAAGATGACGCGAGGAAGTACGCCGCCCGCGCCGATCAGCTTCGCACCCATTACAACGCCCGTTTCTTTCATCCTGAAACCGGCAGCTATGCGACCGGTTCCCAATGCGCCAACGCGCTCGCCCTCGTGACCGGCCTTGTTCCCGAAGCGGAGCGTCCGCGAGTCTTTGCCGCCCTCGTTCGGGACGTCGAGCAACACGAGGGCTCGATGACCACAGGCGACATTGGTTTTCGTTTCCTTCTGCGGGCACTGGCCGACGGCGGACGCTCCGATCTGGTCCTTCGGATGATCACCCAGACCGGCAAACCCGGTTACGCGTATCAACTCAAGCAAGGTGCGACCAGCCTGACGGAATCGTGGGACGCCAGCTTGAATGCCTCCCACAATCATTTCATGCTCGGGCAGGTCACCGAGTGGTTTTACCATGACCTCGCAGGCATTGCCGCCGATCCTGAGTCGCCGGGGTTCAAACACGTGATTATCCGTCCGCAGCCCGTGGACGATGTTGCCTGGGTCGCCGCCAGCCACGATTCGCTTCACGGAAAAATCGCCGTGCGATGGGAACGTCGCGCCGGCCAGTTTTTGCTCAACGTCACCATCCCCCCCAACACCACTGCGACCGTCCATTTGCCCGCAAGTGATGGAGCGAAAGTGCTCGAATCCGGACTGCCGGCCGGGACGCAACCCGGGGTGAAACTTCAGCGAGGCGAACCGGGTCACGTCATTTTTAATCTCGAGTCTGGTTCGTACTCGTTTGCGACAGCGCGGTGAGCGTCGGGCCCGAAATTTTAACTTTTCCAAAATCCCATGAATTCATCCTCTCTCTGGCGCGGGATTTTTGCCGCCCTCTGGTTGCCCACCGATGCCGACGGTGAGCTGAACCGGCAGGAGCTCGCACAAAATCTCGCCTTTCTCAAACAGCACGGCGTCGCCGGCGTTCTTGCGCTGGGCAGCACGGGCGAATTTCCGCAATTCGACCTCGTCCAGCGCCAGCGCGCGCTCGCGCTCGTCGCCGAACTGGCCGCGCCGCTACCGGTCATCGCCAACATCAGCGACATCCGGCCCAAGGCCGTCGCCGAGCTGGGGAAGTTTGCCCGGAAGCTGGGCCTGCCCGGCATCGCGATCATGACGCCGGGATTTTTCCCCTCCTCGCAGGACGACATCCTCGCGCATTTCCTGCACGCAGCGGAATCGTCGGATCTCCCCACCTTTCTCTACAATTTTCCGGAGCTCACCGGCACACGCATCAATCTCGAAACCGTCGCCGCTTTTGCCGAGCGCGCGCCCATGGCGGGCATCAAGCAGAGCGGACGCGAGTTCGATTATCATCGCCAGCTGATCGCTCTCGGCCGCGAGAAAAAATTCGCGGTGTTTTCCGGGGCGGATACGCGCCTG
>JBEHXD010000397.1:0-5409 GCA_048498875.1 Verrucomicrobiota bacterium | reverse complement strand
GCCAAGCGAAATGCCCGGCACTGACCAGTCGTCGCAGCCAGCGCGGGTAAACCAAGTCACCGGAAACTACCGATCAATCGCTCAATGGTGCCAGCCGCCATGGCCATAGCCGTGCCCGCCGCCGTAGTAATGGCCATGGCCACCAAAACCCCAACCAAGGCCGATGCCGACCGCCAGCGGCGTCCAGAAATCCCACGCCGGATCATAATAGCGGACGCGCGGCTCATAATAAACCACGTCGGGTTGCTGATAGACAACGGTTGTGGTGGGCGCGACCCGCGGAGCCGGAGAGGGAGTCACGACCCGATACTGGGAATTGGCCGTCGGAGCCGGGGCGTTGGCGGAAGCCGAAAGCAGCGTGTAAGCGAAGGTCGCGGTGCGGCCGCCGGAATATTGATAGACCACCACGATGCGATCGGTGGTTTGGTCCATGCGCAAAATCGGCGTCCCTTTCGCATCCGCGCCCTTCACGAGATCGTCGGGTGTCGGCAATTTTGCGAGGTAAACCACATGATCGATGACCGTAGGTTCGTCCGTCGAACCGCTGTCGGACGGCATACTGGCAACCGCAGGAGCGGGCGCAGGCCTGGCCACGTCATCCGCTTTCGCCGAAATGCCGGCCGTCAAGCCGACCGCAAGGAGTGAGGCAGCAAACAAGGTGTTCGTTTTCATGAGAGAGGAGAGATTCTACCTCGGACCCTACTTCACGTTTCAAGTGCCGTCAAATTGAGCAAAGTAACGGAAAGCTACGCCGGAGCTGCTGCTCCCTACTTTATTGATATTCCATGACTTCGGTCACGGCGTTGCCACCGGTCGATTTTGTAGCCTTACCGCGACAGGCTTTGTCACGCCTAGAACGACAAAATTCCTTTGGAAACGATTCCTTCAACCCGGGTGAAAAGCAGTGCCAGCGCACCGAAGACCACACCACAAATGAACGTCGTGTAAGCGAGCCGGAGATAGCGGTATTTGGTATGCGCAAGAAAAGTGCCGAGGATGTAAATCTCCCGAATTTGGGTTTCATATACCCGTGAAGGGTCATTCAACACCGTTTCCATCTCTGTGGAAAATTGCGTATAATCCATTTTGCTGAAATCGCCAAAGAACAGCAGGTTGAAATGAGAGCTGCCCGCGTCGGGCGGCGGGCGGTTTCCCCGCTTGAAAAAAGGCATCTTCGGCATCACCGCATACGCGGCGAGCATGAGCGTAAACAGGCTGAAAATAATGAGCATCACCAACGGCCATTGCAGCACGCCATCGGTCATCACCCGCGGAGCCGCAAGCGTTATAACAATCGAGGACATCGTGATCAGCATGTTCGCTTTCACGTCTGCCATGCTGCTTAGCTGCATGTGATGCACTCGGGTTTGCTGGAGGAGATAATTGATTTCGTTGCCTGGGGTTTTGATATGCATGGTTTTTGGGGCGACAGCTGGCGGGGAAAATTACTTCTCCACGGGATAAACCGCGAATGCCTCGATCTCAATCAGCCAGTCGGGACTCACCAGGGCTGAAACTCCCACAGTCGAACGCGCGGCTTTCATTGGGTTTCTCTCGTTATTGAAAAATTCCCCGTACGCCTTGAACCAGCCGCTGAAGTCGGGTTTCCCGTCTTTTTCCGCGTCCGGCGCCACATACACCCGGAGATAAACCACGTCTTTCAATGAAAGCCCCTGGCCGATGAGAATCTGGGCGATGTTTTTCAGAGCACTCACGCCTTGGGTGTACGTATCCCCAAAACGTTCGTGGACGGTTTTTCCCTCCTTGTTGATCGGCGCGGGCACAGTCCCGCTCGTCCAGAAAACTGCGCGCCCAGCCGGCAAACCGACTCCCGCCGAGATGGGTGAGTTGGCTTCGGCGGGCATGGTTACGCGGGAGGGAGCCGCCATGCTCCATGCGGCACAACCAAGTGAAAAAAACAGGGAAACGATCAGGCGTGACTTCATGAGAAGATAAACCCAACGATGACGCGAGTGACCGGGAACGTGCACGCTGAAAATTCAACCGGCCGATGCCCGTTGATGCAAATCCTGGATGGCATGGTGCGCCAAGGAGCTTTTCTTTTTCCGGAATCAGACTAGGGTCACGTCACGATGTTTGCCGATTTCTTCCAGCTCAAGACGCGCCGGGCTCCGGGCGGCATCGATCGTGCCTTCATTGCGGAAGTGCGGGTGAAACGGCCGGTGCCGCGAAATCCGAAGGTCGAAAAAATCATCCTGATCTGCTGGGTTTTGATCGCGATAAAACACGTCGCTGTAATCTGGGCCGTGCAACACTATCACGTGCCCTTTCACCAGCTTTGGGTGAACGTCCCGACCTTCATGCTCGGGTTGCTCGCGACGGTCGTCTACTATCGCGCACCCGAATAGGCGCGTGATCCCTTACTTCTTCGTAAATCCGTACCGGTCGAGAATCGCGTCGTAACGCCCGGTTTCCTTCAACTTCGCCAGGCCCGCATCGAGCTTGCGGGCAAATTCCAGTCCCTGTTTGTTTTTGGTGAACGCGACATACAGCGGCTCGGTCGGCTCGGTGTACGCGGAACGAAAATCGGAAAACTTCTGGCCGGTGCTTTTCAGGGCCCAATAGAAAACCAGCACACTCTCGACAAACACATCGATTTTTCCGGAGGAAAGATCGGCCACGGCTTCCGCCGCCGGCGCGTTTCCGCTGTAAAATTTCACCGCCGGTGGCGCACTTTTCTTGATGTAGCCGTCGATGCTGTCCCAGTAACTGTAGCCTTCGACCGCTCCGAGCGTCACGCCTTGGAAGGAATGGAGATTCTGGTAGGACCATTTGCTGTCCTTGCGCACAAAAAGAGAGAATTGCGGCTCGGCGATCGCTTCCTTCCCAATCACCAGTTTTTCCGCCTCGGTGGCATTCGCACAAATCACACCGTCGATGTCCCCGGCGGCCGCGGCCTTCAGGGCGTCGGCCCAGGGCATGACCTGATAATCGACCTTGATGCCCTGCGGTTCGAATATCTCCCGAAGAAATTCCACCACATAGCCCGGTTTTTCCGCGGAAGGATCGCCGTTGAACGGCATCCAGGAGTCCGCACGCACGCGCAAAACCACGCCTTCAGCGGCGGCGGCGCGCGACGCGGGAAGCAGCGCAGCCACCAGGATCAGACAAATCAGTGAAAACGGGAAGCGGAGACAGGACATGGAGAAGGTTAAATCGGCCAAACCCGCCCGGAATTAAGTCCGGAAGTCGGTTTGCATTGCCTTCATCCGGGAGGAGTTGGATATGTTTTCCTCCATGCCTCACGTTCCCGGACTTCGCAGCAACTACGACAAGGTGGGTGGCCTCGTTTATTTTGGACGCCTGCTCGATAAAATCCGCCTGCATGGCGCGGGAAAATTGCCGCCCGATTACCAGACCAATCTTGGCATCGGTTTCGATGCGCGTTGCTGCACGTTTCTGCGCGTTGCCTACGCGGATTTGAAACAACGCACGCTCGCCGGGGGCGAGGACGAGGAGATTCTGGCCTGGGCATTCCACAAAGGCGGGGCGCGCAGCCCGGATGAATGCACGGTCTGGAGCCGTTTCATGAGCAAGATCGGCTGGCGTGACGACCGCACCGTCGTCTTGAAACAACGTATCGTCGAATACGGCCTCGTTGGAAAACCCATCGAAACTTTTTTTGATTTGAACGAATATGACGAAGGCCGTGATCCGGTGGGCACGGAGGCATGGTTAAAATAACCGTTTTCCCTCCGTGCAAATCCGGCTGCGTTACCTGTTTTCCATCCTCAGCGTACTGGGGCTGCTCGTTGTCCTGATGGTGGCCTGGAGCGGGTGGCGAATTCGCGCCAGTCTCCCGGAAATCGACGGAACCAGGAATCTCGTGGGCCTGGTTGCGCCGGTGACCGTGACGCGCGATGCGCTGGGGATTCCCACCCTCAGCGGAACGAGTCGCCTCGATGTCGCACGAGCGACGGGCTTCGTTCATGCCCAGGACCGTTTTTTCCAAATGGACATCCTGCGTCGCGCCGGCGCAGGTGAGCTGTCGGAGATTTTCGGTCCCGCCGCACTCGAAATCGACCGCGCGCACCGGTTGCACCAATTCCGGCGCACCGCGCAAAAAGCCGTCGCCGCGCTTTCCGCCGATCGGCGGGCGTTGCTCGAGGCCTACACGGCCGGGGTCAACGCCGGGCTGTCTGCCGCGCCAAAAACGCCGTGGGAGTACGTCGTGCTCCGCTCCGATCCCCAGCCGTGGCGTGCCGAGGACAGTCTGCTGGTCATCTACGCCATGTGGTTCGATTTGCAGGACGCCAGCGCCCACTATGAACAAAGCGTGCGGGCGCTGCGCCTGGCGACTGGTGTCATCGGCCTCGATTTTTTCGCACCGCAAGGTGATTCGTGGGACGCGCCGCTCGACGGCAGCAAGTTCCCAGTGCCGCCGCTGCCGCCCTTGCGTTTGAAGCCGGCCGAACCGGCCGCCACGGCCTCGATTTTTTCCCCGATGGAATCCGGCCTTTCCCCCGGATCCAATGCTTTCGCCGTCGACGGTGCTCATTCCTCGACCGGCGCGGCAGTCATCGCGAATGACATGCACCTCAGCCTGAACGTCCCTCCGATCTGGTATCGGGTGATGCTAAAGTGGACGGACGCCGGAAGCACAGACCATCAGGTTACCGGCGTCACCTTGCCGGGGCTTCCCGCCGTGATCGCGGGCAGCAACGGTCGCATCGCGTGGGGCGAAACCAATTCCTACGCCGACACGATGGACGTGGTGCTGGTTGAAACCGAATCCATCGCACACGCCCTCTACAAAACCCCGCACGGTTGGGTGGAAATTGAAGAACGTTCCGATCCCATCAAGGTGCGAGGTTCGAAGCCGGAGCCGTTTATTGCGAAGTGGACGGAATGGGGTCCGATCATCGGCGACCTGCAGGAGGAACGTTATCCTGCCTTGCGGTGGAACGCCCACGATGCGGATTCCACCAATTTGAATTTTATGGAGTTGGAAACCGCGGCGAACGTCGACGAAGCCGTCGCGATCGCCCACCGCTCCGGCATGCCCAATCAAAATCTGGTCGTTGGCGATGCGGACGGTGCCATCGCCTGGACCGTCACCGGCACGTTGCCACGCCGGGTGGGCTACGACGGACGGCAGCCGCTTTCGTGGTCTTTCGGCGATCGCAAATGGGATGGTTGGTTAAAATCCGAAGAGGTGCCGGTCATCCGGATTCCCGCCTCAAATCCCAACGGCTCCGCGACGCCCGCGGCCATTCCCAATCCCGAATCGTTGACTCAAGCCGGCATACTCTGGACCGCAAATCAGCGGCTTCCGGCAATGGCCTCAACCCGCGCTACACATTTAGTAATTTCATCGTCGGCTCGTCTAACGACCTTGCCTACACCGCTTGCCAAGCGGTCGCCGCTAATCCCGGCACTAAGTACAAC
>JBEHXD010000396.1:0-5419 GCA_048498875.1 Verrucomicrobiota bacterium | reverse complement strand
CTTTTCTCCAGCTGGTACGATTCGATCTCTCCCGCCGTAAGCCTTTCCAGCATTTGCAGGTCTTCGTCGAGATCATCGGGATGGGTGATGTCCTGAAAAGTGCGGGCCAGCAACTCGGCCTCGGTGTAACCGACCAATTCGCAGAGTGCGCGGTTGACCTTGAGCCACCGGCCGTCGAGCGAGACCAGCGCCACACCGCTTGGCGCGTGCTCGAACGCGCTGGAAAAGCGTTCTTCGCTTTGCCGCAACGATTCCACCCCACGCTTGCTCGCGGTGATGTCGCTCGCAAACACGGCCACGCCTCCGGCGGCCGGATAGATGCGGTAGTGCCACCAAACTTCGAGCGGAACATGAAAAAACGCAAAGTCGACGGCGATCCGCTCCTCCATCGCACGGCGAAATTGGCGATCCAGTTTCGTGCCCGCGATGGCGGGAAACAAGTCCCATAGGGTGCGTCCCAAAATTCGCTCTCGTCCCTTCCCGGTGGTTTCGCTCACGGCGCTAACCGCCGCTTCGTTCGCGTAGACGTAACACCACTCGCGATCGATGACGAAATAGAGATCGGTCATGCCGGCGAGAACGGACTCGGTCCGCTCATTCGCCTGAGTCAGCGCTTCCGCGCTCTTCCGCCGCTCCGCGACTTCCGCGTGCAACGCTTGGTTTGCGTTGCTCAATTCTCCCGTGCGTTGCTGAACGCGTTGTTCCAGTTCTTCGTGCAAAAGCCTCCGGGCCGCCTGGGCTTGCTGCCGGCTGACCAGCTCTGACTCGGATTCTCGCCAGCGGCGGAACGCGACCAGCGCCAGCCCTACGACCAGAAAGACGCTCGCGAGAATAATCTCACCCAAGTGCGCGCCCTCATTCGCCTGAATCCATCCCGAGATGCCTTCAAACCAGTTGAGGCGGGCTGCAAGCCAGACAATCACCACCGTCGCCGTCGCGAGGATCGTCAGCTCGATTGAGATCTGTTTTCTCTGATTGCGCGCTACATGCTCGGAGGCCTCCCGCACAATCTCCTCCGCCCGCTTGCGGTCGGAGATGTCCGTCCACACGCCAATCAACTCAATCGGCGCGCCGGCAGCATCGCGAACTACCCGTCGGACGTCGTCTACCCAGCAATAGCGTCCATCCTTGTGGCGTAGCCGGTATTCCGTTCGGTTCGCACCCATTCTGATTGTTTCCGATACGCTGCTCACTGCCCGCTCACGATCATCTGGATGCAGATGACCGAGCCACCATTCGTGGCTCATTGCTTCAGCCACCGTGACACCCAACATGGTCGTAATGCTTTCGCTGACCAAATGCGGGACGCCCTTGTTGCCTTCCACTTTCAGGGCGTAGAGCACGGCGGGACTGTGCTCAAGTAATTGCCCCAATTGTGCGTTTGCGATGTGCAGTGCCTCACCGATCCTGCGTCGCTCGGTGATATCGATACGAACGGCGATGTATTGTTGGGTTTTGCCCTGCTCGTCAGGGATGGGCACGATGGTCGTATCCACCCAATAGAACGAACCGTCCTTCGCCCGATTCTTGATTTCTCCATACCAGACGTGTCCGGCACCGATGGTTGCCCAAAGATCGCGAATAAACTCCTTCGAGTGGTAGCCGGAGTTGATGAGGCGGTGATCCTGGCCAAGCAGTTCGTCGCGGGAATATTGGGATACGGCACAGAACCGATCATTAACGTAGCTGATCCTCCCTTGCACATCAGTGGTTGCGACAATCGCGCGCTCGTCGGCATCGACCGTTAAACCGTCGCGAGTTTGGCGGGAGACCTTTAGTTGATCTTCTGTTTTGGGGAACATACGCGGAGTGGAGAAGGCTCAAGCGTTGCCGGTGATGGGGAAGTCTCATCGACTGCTCACCGCGCACGCACAATCTAAACCTTTCACAGAGCATGCCGTGTAATCGGCCCAGCTGGTATTGGGTGTATACCTGATCTGCTGAGCCTGTGGCGCCACGTTTGTTCCAGTCTCAACTCGGGGGTGGTTGCGCCAACGACGCACGTTCAGGTGATAACAGCGGTTGGCATTACAGCGCCATCGCGACATTTAGTCGCTGGGAATTCTTGCGTTTGCTCGCGCAGTCCGGTGATTCAGCCCGTGCGGATCTTTGCTAAACCGGGATCCGTGATCCGGGGCAGGTGCCTGACGAGTTCCGCGTTCCCCACTTGGGAACTCGCGCCGGGGGCGGGGCAGGGGAGAGGCTCCGCTTGGGGACGGCGGACGGTATCGGCCGTAGGACCGTCACGATCGCAGTTGTTCCACAGTCGGCAGATCAGCAGCTCGCGCCCCATGACTTCGACTCGCCACGCGGCGCGATCGACCGCCGGCGCTGCTCGAATCTCGGAGTCGGCCAGGGCATCTCAAGCGCCGCTCTCATGACTTAGTTTACCCGATCCTCAGTCCAACGGCTAGAGTCGAGATCGTCGAAGCAAAGAAAGGAGAGAACAGAGACGGTTCGATGAATCGTGTTCTAGTTTGGCCCGGAAATACGGTGCTCGATCAAATCGGTGTAGAGGAGAAAGACGGTCAGTCTCCGATTTGCGACCGCGCATCTCTTGCGCGAATCTGCGCAAGAATTGTGTTGGATGGAATAAGTATTGTAATAACGAATACGAAACGGCGACCAAATGAGGCTATCAACGCACCCGCCTGCACCCGCGTCGGCGACGAATGTTGTCTATTGGGTTAGTGTCGCATAAACGACGTGTTGAGAAAATGTTAAGTGAAAAAAGAGGTTTCGATCATGGAGATGAAAAAAATGAAATTGCGCGGACCCGAGTGGCGGAGCCCACAACGTTGGTCTTCGCCGTTGGCGTTCCTCTCGCGTGTTTTCTTGATGAGGGCTTACAATCGGAATTTTTAACAAGAATTTATCGAAGTGGCCGACGGTTTGGTTAGTTGTTTGTGTCGGCACGTCGCGAGGCACGCTTGCGAGACCGAAACTTTGTAAACACAACACGACCCTCCGGACGGAGCGCACTGGGCAAAGCAAAACTCCGCAGAATGATGTTGGCGCGCGACGAATTCAGCCGGTGGAGAAACTTATGTAGATGAGACGCGTCACGCTGGTTGCATGAACTTGGTCGCAAGCAACCGCCGTAACAGCGAAGGACGCCACGTTCCGGCTATCACTTGGGTTGCGGCGGGAAAGCAATCTGCGAAGGCGGTGAGCCAAATCCCAGAGGGGAAGTTCTGGCGTGTCATCGGCTGCATAACGTGGCTGGTTCTGCTAGGTTTTGGTGTCGGATTCGTTTGCGACCAACTCGCGTCGAGAACAGAATCAATTTCCATCGTGCAACCACCATAGATCACGCGATCGATGGCTTGGCTGTAGGTTTCCGGCTGGCAACGTCAATTAAGGCGTGTTTTCAAAATTGTGGAACAGAAGTTACGCGCGCGGATCGCAGCAGGCGCATGAACGCAATTGACTGCGCGCAATTGCCGGAGCCGCTGTGGCGACGGCTAAAAAATTAACCGGGTAGGCGCCAAAACTCACAGGCGGAGCCGCCGTGGCCGGCCGCCGAAGGACGACCGGGTGATGCTCACGGGCATCTTCTACATTTTGCGCACCGGGATTCCGTGGCGTGACTTGCCGGCATATTTTGGCCCGTGGAGTTCGGTCTACACGCGGTTCTGGCGCTGGTGCGCGAACGCGTGGTGTCTCAAAACTCGAACGGATGGCTCGGTGAAGAATTCTTGCGAGGCCGGTAGTCAGCAAGAGGGTGGGGCGAATGAGTCTTTCACTCCCCCCACACTTGTTTCTCGGAATTCTCGCCGGCTGGTTGAACCGGCGTCAGCAAGCCGTGATCGAGTATTTGAAAACGGAGAATGAGATTCTGAAGTTCCAGCTTGATGGAAGGCGGCCGAGACTGACCGATGGCGATCGGCGGCGGCTGGCGACAAAAGGTAAGGCGCTGGGACGCAAAGCGGTAGCCGCCGTAGCCTGCATCGTCACACCCGACACGATCCTGGCATGGCACCGCCGATTGGTCGCGGTGAAATGGACGTTTCCGCGGCGGCGGCAAGGGCGTCCCAAAATTGCCCCTGAGCTTCGCAATCTGATCGTAGAAATGGCCCGAAGCTCACCGCGGTGGGGTTACACTAGGGTCCAAGATCGGTTGCGTAATCTCGGCTATCGGGTCGGTCGCACCATGGTGGCAAGGATTCTAAAAGAGCACGGACTCGAACCAGCGCCGAAGCGAAGTCGAGGAACGTCATGGACGACATTCCTAAAGGCGCAGTGGGCCGGGATCGCGGCCATCGACTTCACCACCGTCGAGGTATGGACTGCCGGCGGTTTAGTCACCTACTACGTTGCGTTCGTGATGGAGTTGGCGACGCGCCGGGTGACCTGCGCTGGTATTACCGCGCACCCCGATGGCACTTGGATGAATCAGGTCGGCAGGATCCTGACCGATGCCGTTTCCGGATTTTGACCGGCAAGAAATTTCTGATCATGGATCGGGACGTAATTCTCCACGCGGGCTTTCGGCGCATCCTGGAGCATTCCGGAATTCAGCCCCTGTGAACACCGCCGAGTGCGCCCAACTGCAACGCCTACCTCGAGCGATTCCACGGCTCGTTCAAACGAGAAGCAGCGAACCGAGTGATTCTCTTCGGCGAGCGTCATCTGCGTCGCGTGGTTGATGAGTATTTGATCCACTACCATCACGAGCGGAATCACCAAGGCCGCGACGGGCAGATCATCGAACCCGGTGTGGAGGTTGGCATAAGCGAAGGCCGGATTCGTCGCCGTGAACGGCTCGGCGGGATGCTCAATTATTATTACCGCGATGCCGCTTAAGCGTTCGTTCGAGTTTTGAGACCTCACGGGATGACAACGTGCTGCCGCCATCGGTCTCGCCGCGTTGGCCGAAAAAGCGGCGCCAAGAGAGCGCGAAGCCCGTGTAGACGAGAAAGCAACCGCCGAGGCAGGCGAGGCCGGCGACGAGCTGGCCCCACGAGCCGAGCGCTTCGCCGGTATGCAGGAAGCGTGTCCATGAGCGGACTTGCTGCGCGGCTGGCAGGTCAGCGTAGCCGGAGCGGCGGAGGACTTCGCCAGTGTATGGATTGAGCGCGAGTATGATATTCGCGGTGCGCGGCCACGAATTGTTCGCGCGCACAGTGAACGAAGCCGCCGGCGCGATTGTGGACGAGGCGCCAGCGTCGCCGGCGGGTCGACGTCGCCGTCGTGCTGCGCGCCTCGCGACGCGAGGAGCTGATCCTGCGCGACGAGATCGCCGCGCTCGTCGCCGCGCGGGGCGGCACGCTGCACGAGCTCGTCGGCCCACGCGAGGGCGTCGACCTCGCGCTCGACTTCGCCGACCGCGACCTCTACGTCTGCGGCCCGGACGGCTTCACCGACGCCGTCGTCGCGGCCGCGCGCGACGCCGGCGTCCACGACGACCTCATCCACC
>JBEHXD010000395.1:0-5428 GCA_048498875.1 Verrucomicrobiota bacterium | reverse complement strand
GGCCGCGGTTGCGGCGGCGCGCATCCGGTTTCTGTCCTCGCTGAATATCGCGTTGGGCGGAAAGCCGACGACGGCAGGTGAGGTCGGTTCGGAATTTTACCGGGAGACCTTGCGGAAGGTTGCGGCCGAAGCTCCCGTCGATCTGCCTCTCACCCGGCTTGCCCCGCTCTGGGTGGGTGGCGTGAGTGACGAGATGGTGATCGAAAGTTTGCTCGATCCCTTGCGCCGGGTCATGGCCAGTCCGATCGTGGCGGAACGCGATGAGCGCACGCTGCCCGAAGACCAGCCGGTGCGATTGATTCAGGTTCAAAGGGCCACGGATTTCCCAAGTTTGCAGGAACTCGAAAGTTTTGGGGAAACGCTGCCCGCTGCAAAACTCCTGCTGCTGGCCCAGGCGCGTCGTCTGGTGGAAACCGCATTTCCCGCGGGACAGGAGGAGCTGGGCCGTTTCGCGGCCGGTTTTGTGCGCTCCAACACCTTTCCCGCCCCGGGACTGACCGAAATTCTCAAGGTGCGCCGAATCGATGGAATCACGGTCAGCGACACCTATGAAGCGGCGCAAACCGTGGTGCGAAAGGGGCAAACCATCGACCGGCGCGCCCTGACTGCGCTGACCATGTTGCGGGAGAAGAATCTGGTGGGTACGTTGCAGGCAAAACTGGACCAGGAACAAGTTGTCGCCGGGTTGAGATCAGAACAAATCCGGTGGATGACCATCGCGTTGGGCGCTGCGGGTGTCGTCCTTTTGGTGGCGCTCCTGCGCCGGCGGACGCGCACCGTGGAAACGGCGATGCCGGCACCTGCCAGGCTGGCTCCAGATAATCAAGTAGTGGCAATTTCCGTTTCAACGGCTTCACCCACGGTGGTGGGCACAACCACGAGTGTGGACTGGCGCGAGCGACCGTTGCTCGCGGGAGCGACGAATACTCAGGTGCGCGAAGCGGTCCGGCAGGGCCTGATCGGTTGGATGCGCGAGAAATTTGTCCAGACGCTTTTCAGCGATCGTGCCGAATTGCTTGCCGTGCACCGGCAGGCCGAGGCGGAAATCCGGCTGCTTGAGCAGCGCTTGGAAAAATTCAACGTCGCGGTGCAGGACCGGTTCAGCGTCTACGAAAAACGCATTGCCGAACTCGAGGGAGAACTGGCGGCCAAGGGCGAATTAAACCGCGAACTGATCGGCGCCAAAATCGAAGTGGTGAAGGAAAAGCTCAGCGTCGAACGCGACCGCCTGGGCCGCAATTGAGTGGCACCGGGGTGACGGGTGCCAACGTTCGCGGCGCAAAGCCGCTTCCGCAACACGGAGGCAGATTTAAGCCTCTGAATTTCGTGCCCTTTCTTGTGTTTCGTGGGCCAACTCCGAAAACCTGCCGCTTCCCATTCGCGTCGATTCGCGTGATTCGCGGGCAACCAGTCCGTCACGCGGGCACCGAACTGCCGCCGGCCGGCCATTCACCTGAGACGCTGACGCGGGTGATACCCTTGATGGCTCCCTGCTTTTCCGCCTGGAGTGCTTTCTCGTAGCATTCGACGGCTTCGTCGAAACGTTGGAGGCGGTTGAAAACCCCTCCCTTGGAAAGATACGCGAGCGCCATGGTGCGATCGGCTTCGATCGCGCGATTGTAGCAATCGATTGCCTCCTGATCGCGCTGCAGGCGTTCCAAGGCCGATCCCTTTTTCACCAGCGCTTCGGCGTGATTGGCGTTCAGCGCAAGGATCTGGTCGTAGCAGCCCACGGCTTCCTGCGCTTTGTTGTCGCTTAAAAGTGCCCGGCCCTTGTTCAACAACGCGGTGATTTGAGCGGTTTGATCGACGGAGGCGGTGCCGGTCTGCATCGCAGCGGAATCGAGCACGCTGTTGAAATTGACTTGGGCTGGAGCGGAAATGGTGGGGAGGGTTGAGTGTTCCAGCTCGAGAATCCGGCGTTCCATCCGGTCGATGACAGAGATCAGCCGCTGATTTGAAAGCGTCACGGCATCCGACGCAGCGCTTCCGTTCGCCGGTGTCAGCCAGGGTTGGGCGACCGCGGTTGCCGGAGCCGGTCGCGCCGCCACCTGGGCGATGCGTTTGAGTCCGAGCCATTGCAGCAGGCTCGTCGCGAGTACCGTCAGCAAACCCACTCCGCCAAATGCGATCGCGATCCACAGGATGATCCGGTTGGTCTCGTCAGAGGATACGCGCTGGCGTTCCTGCGCGGCGGCGGTCGACTTGACTTCCGCGGCCAGGCGTTCCCGTTCCGCGGAATAACTGGTCCGCAGTGCTTCGAGCTTCTCCTCGTATGCCGCGGCCTGGGCGCGCGCTGCGGTTTCGGCGATAAGCTTGTTGTTCGCAATGGTGAGTTCGGCATCGTGGAGTTGCTGCAGGACTCGCATGTACGATTTCATCAACTCCGCCTGGCTGAATTCGTCGGTGGCCGCGGCAGTCGTTGCCGGTTTTTGCGCGACGGCTTCCGCCGTGGCGAACGACGCAGGAACGGAAGCGTCCGCGGCGGAAGGTTCGGCGAGGGCGACAGAGACCGGCAGCAAGATCAGGCCGAGCACGGCTGATCGAAAAAACGAGGCGGGGGTTTGCATGGCGACCGTTGGGGTGGGATTGGGGTAAAGGGGCGGACAACTCAGAAGTTGGGATCATGGCCAGGGACATGATCTGATTCTTGCAGACCGGACGGGCCGCATTTCTTTCGCATTCCCCGACGACAAATTTCCGTGCAAACGCACCGGTTTTCCGCAGGCAATGCTTCAATACTTTCTGGCATGGCGACCCGGGCTCGAAGGCTTCGAGTCTGATCCCGGGATGTCAAGACCACCGGCTGGAGTGGACGCAGATACTCATGGCGATCCGGCCGAAACGCAAAGCTCCTGCAATGGTCTGGGGCCGGTGGACTGTTCCGGGCCATGACTTGCGCCTGCAAGGGGAGAGAGGAGGCCACGCGTCAGAGCTTGCCGGCAGTCGGAAACGCCGGCTTGTTGCTCGCGACACCATGCGCAAAACCGCCGATGCTGCTCCGCCTGACCGGGAAAATTCCGGACTGCTTTCGAGCGTGGCGGGTGTGGCGGGGATTTTTTTGATCACCCTGCTGGCCTATTTTCCCGCCCTGAATGGCGGCGTGCTTTGGGATGATGCGAGCCACCTCACCACGCGCGGTTTGCAATCGATCCGGGGTCTCGGGGAAATTTGGTTTAAGCTGGGAGCCACCCAGCAGTATTATCCGGTTTTACACACTGCATTCTGGCTCGAACACCGGCTCTGGGGCGATGCGACCGCCGGTTATCACCTGGTCAATGTCGGCTTGCATGCGACCGCGGCGTGCGTGTTCGCTGTGCTGTTGGCGCGGATACAAAACACGGGATCGACTTTGCGATATCCCGGGAAAATCGAGTGGCTGGCTGCGGCGGTTTTTGCGCTGCATCCGGTTTGCGTGGAGTCGGTCGCCTGGATCTCCGAGCAAAAGAACACACTTTCCCTTGTGTTTTATCTCCTGTCGGCGCTGGCCTATTTGCGTTTTGAACGCGAAGGGCGTTGGGCCTCGTATGCAGTTGCGCTGGGATTTTTCGTGCTCGCGGTGTTGACCAAATCGGTGACAGCGACGCTGCCGGCTGCATTGTTGCTCGTACGGTATTGGCAAAAGGGAAACCTTGGCGTCAGGCGTGACTGGCTTCCCCTGATTCCGTGGTTTGTGATCGGAATCGCGGCCGGGTTGTTCACCGCGTGGGTGGAACGTCATTACATTGGCGCGCAGGGGACGGTTTACGATCTCTCCCTGCTCCAGCGCGGCCTGCTCGCGGGCCGGATAATTTGGTTTTACCTCGGGAAATTGCTGTGGCCGGCGAATCTGATTTTCATTTATCCGCACTGGACCGTCGCCACGACCTGGGCTTGGGGTCTGGGCGCAATCGCGTTTGTCGCGGTGGTGGTGGGCTTCTGGCGGATGCGTGGCCGGAGTCGCGGGCCCCTGGTCGCCTGGCTTTTTTTTGCCGGTTCTTTGTTCCCGGCGCTGGGTTTTGTGTATGTTTATCCCTTTCAATTTTCCTATGTTGCGGACCATTGGCAGTATTTGCCGGCGCTCGGGGTGATCGCAGGGATGGCGTTGGGCGGAAAATGGTTGGTGGAAACGTGGCTGGTCGCGGTGCCGGAAGCCGGGAAAATGGTAAGGATTTTGAGCAGCGCGGTCGCCGCCCTGGTCCTGATGGGATTTTCCGTGCTGACCTGGCGGCAGGCCCACCTCTATCGCTCGGTCGAGACGCTTTATCAGGAGACGCTGCGAAAAAATCCCGGGTGCTGGCTCGCGCAGAACAATCTCGGCCTGCTGCGACTCGACGCGGAAAGAATTCCGGAAGCGATCGATTATTTTAAGGCGGCGATTCGCACCAAGCCCGACTGCGCCGATGCCTACAATAACCTCGGCAACGCCTACACCCGGCTTCCCGGTCATGCAGGGGAGTCGGTGGCCGCGTTTGAACAGGCCCTGCGTTATTATCCGGACATGGCGGAGGCCCACGGAAACCTCGGCTGGGCTTTGGTGAATGAGCCGGCGCGGTTTGACGAGGGCATCGCCCACTTGCGGCGCGCACTGCAATTGCGGCCGGATTTTTATCGGGCTCACAACAGCCTGGGCCTCGCCCTGAGCCGTTCGGCCGGCACGTTTGCCGAGTCGGTGAAGGAGTTTGAGGCGGCCCTGGCGTTCGATCCCGATTATGCGGCGGCCCGGATTAATCTGGGCAACACCTTGCTGGCCGCGGGACGCGTGGCCGACGCGATTTTACAGTTCGAGCTCGCCCGCCAGATCACGCCTGGCGACCCACAGGTGCACTACGATCTCGGACTGGCCCTGGCGCGTTCGGGCCGCCCCGCGGATGCCGCGCTGGCGTTCGAGTATGCCCTGCGCCTGCAGCCCGACAACGCGGAGGCGCATGACGACCTCGGGAATGTGCTGAGCGAGCTGGGCGACCGTGAGGCTGAGGCCCTCGCGCATTATCGGCGCGCCTTGGAATTAGATCCGAATTCGGCGAAGATCCATTTCAACCTCGCTCTCGCGTTGCGGGCTTCCGGGGACGGCTCCGAAGCGGTGGCGCATTATCAGACGGCGCTGAGACTCGCGCCCGGCCGGGCTGAAATCTGGAATAGCTTTGGTTCGTTCCTGTTCCGGTTGCAGCGGATTTCGGATGCGGCCATCGCCTATCGCGAGGCCATCCGGTTACAGCCCGACGTGCCCCTTTTCCATAATAACCTCGGCACGGCACTCACGGAAATGCATCGCTTTGATGAAGCGATGGCCCCGTTGCGCCGGGCAATTGCTTTGGCGCCGGATTACGCGGAGGCTCACTATAATCTCGGGGTGGCGCTTCAAAGCGTCGGACGGAATCAGGAAGCCGCGGAAGAGTTCAAGGCTTCCGGAAAGCCGGCGCCGTGAGATGCGCGGTCGGAATTTAAA
>JBEHXD010000394.1:0-5469 GCA_048498875.1 Verrucomicrobiota bacterium | reverse complement strand
GGTTAAACTCGCCTTTGGCGGTGAATGGCGAACGGAAGAGCTGGCCAATTATCAGACCATCAATAATTCCACGGGTAATATTATCGGTGGAGCGGAAGGTACATCGACGTTTGGAGAGCGTACGGTGAAAGCTGCGTACGCTGAGTTGCGAATTCCGGTAATCACGAATTTGCAGCTGCAGCTTGCGGGTCGTTTCGAGCAATACAGTGACTTTGGCTCTACGACCAAGCCCAAGATCGCCTTGTCTTATCGTCCTGTTCCGTGGCTGTTATTGCGCACATCCTTCGGGCAGTCGTTTCTCGCTCCGAATCTGGCCTACTTGTATACCAGCAGAGTCACCACGTTTAGTAACAATCCTCTGATTGATCCGAAGCGTCCAAACGACTCGGCTCGCCAGATTCAAACCCAAGGTGGCGGTAATCCAAATTTACAGCCCGAAGAGACCGATGCCTGGTATGCAGGATTCCAAATCAATCCCACGGGTCGTTGGAAGGGGCTCGAATTCTCGGTGGACTGGTTGCAGTTCAAACAGAAAAATCTCATCGATCAACTGGGCGAAGACTTCATTCTGTCACACGAAGACACGTTGCCGGGGCGGGTTGTGCGCAATGCGCCCGCGGCCGGAGAAACGGTTGGTGTCATCAATTACCTGAATGACACCTATGCGAACATCAACCGGCAGATCTACCGCGGATTCGACGTGGACGTGAGCTACACCTGGCCGACGGCATCCATGGGACGCCTCGTCTTTACTCTTGGTGGCACCTACCTGGAAAAACTTCACTACATCGACGATGACCTGGCGGGTACTTACAATCTGCCGCGTTGGCGTGGAGTAGGCTCAGTGGCTTGGGAACAAGGCGACTGGTCGGCCTCAGTGTTGTTTAATTATATAGGCTCGTTCGACAATTATTCGGAAGTCGGCAACGTGGGCAGCCAGTTGCACGTCGATCCGCAGGTAACCTACCGCGGTTATCGCGGGATCAAGTTTACCGTGGGTGCCCGCAATGTCTTCAACCAGGATCCGCCCTTCGACGAGCACTCCTCAAGCGGTTTTAACAACGATGTCAGTGATCCCGAAAAGACTTTCGTTTATTTCCGCATCGCGAAGGACTTTTAACCCCGCGGTATAAAAGTCAGTTGAACCAAAAGCTTAAGGCGCACCTTCACCGGTGCGCCTTTTTTTTATTCGATCCACTTAAGCGCGAGAAACGAGTCGGGTTTTGCATCCAGCATCGGGAAACCTTGTTTGGGTGCCGGGTGGCCGACGATTTTCCGCCTGCGAAATTGCACCGCGCGCAAGGCGGTCGCGCCGTTGGTCAGTGTGGCGTGGCTCAAAGCCACCGTTCCTACTCCACGCACTACGATCCGCAGTTTGGCATCCTTCGTTTCCACGGGCGCGACAAATTCCCGTTTGATTTTTGTGCGCGGGCGGGCGGCATGGCTGCGGAATTCGATCGTGTGTCGTGAAACGATCTCGCGCCAGTCACCGCTGGCCGCCTGCTCCTCCACGACGACTTTTTGCACTGCCGGCGCAAAATTGTGCACCGTGAACTGCAGCTGCCACGCGCCACCCACGGGCGACGATGACATCAACGTTTCCGGACGCCAGGTAGCCCGAGCAAGCCAGACCTGCAATGCCTTCAGACGCTTCGTGTCGGATTCGAGCAGTGTTTGATTTATGCCTTTGATTTTCGGATCGCGCGAGCGCTTCCACATCGCCTTGGCGGTTTTGCTCCCCTCCTGCAGCAGCAAGGTGAATTGCGCCACCGATCGTTTCAGCTCCGCGAGGAGTGTGGCCAATTCCACTGGTTTGCCGGCGTTATGCAGGCGGCGAAGTTTGAAAATGCGCCGCGCGGTTTCGCGCACGAAAATATCGCGCTGGGCAAGATAGCGTCGGAAAAGAAAAGTGGCCGCGAAAGCTTTCGGCCATGCGGTAGACATGGCGCAAAGGCGCGAGAAGAAACGTTCTTCAGCCTGGTAGGACTTGATGCTCTCGTTGGAAGCGCAAACATCCCAGCGGTCGTTGATTTGCCAGCGGGCATAGCCTGAAAAAGCATGACTGTCGGCGGCAAGCAGGAGGCGGGCGAGGGATTGAGGCTCCCTGGGTTTAAGAAATCGTTCCAAGCCGTGGGCAAGGAGCGTGGTGTTGTCGTCGGTCCCGGGCTCAAGCCAGAGACCGGCGGCGGCGGCGTCCACCACGGTGGTGGTTTCCAATGCGAGGCGATTCGCTTCCCAGGAAGTGATCAGAAAACCGTCGGCTTTGAGCTTTGCACAGCGCTGCCACCACGATCGGATGTTCCCGAGCCGGTCGCCAAAAACCGGCAGCGGTTCGTGGCGGAAGGCGCCGTTCATTGGGCAGCCATAATAACCGATGCCTTGTCGCTTGAGGGCCGGAGCGAGGTCACGTTCTGCGAAATTAAAGAATTCCACGCGGGGCTTTTGGGCGAAGGAGTAGTAGTACCAATCGTAGGCGATGAGGCCGCGCGGGAGTTGGGTGATCGCCTCGGGGACGAAATACAACATGTCGGCCCAGATCCCCATCTGAAGATCGAGTTTTGCACAGAGCTGATGCAGGCGCTGAACATGGCCCGCGAAGTGCCCGCCCAAACCAATTTTCGCGACCTCTCCGGCGCAGTGGGGACATTTGCCGAGGTGAAACGATTCATCCAAGCCGACATGAACCTTGCCGCCGGTGCAGAAAGGCCGGACATCCCGGATTAATTTTTCCGCAATTTCCAACGTGCGCGGATGCAGCGGACAAATCTGGCCACGCTCGAGAGGTTCATCGCTGGCGTTGCGCAGTTCGTTGAGGTCGCGCAGGCCCGGTTCCTTGATGAGATACTGGGTGTGCCCGAGCAGATTGACGATGGGCACGACGCGAATGCCGACGTCAGTCGCGCATTGGACGAGTTCGCCGAAGGTCTCGTAAGAATAAGCGTCGGCTCTCGCCACTCCCGGCAAGCTCGGGTAGTGGATGGCGTCCTCCAGATGCAGATAAAGCTCCTGAAAACCCCATTTCGCATAATGGGGCAGGAGCTTTTTTAGAAAATCCGGTCGTTCTACCTGCCGGGCGAGGTCCCACTGAAAAGCGCGAATCATCTTTGGTTTCCGCGCCCGGGCGTGATTATCCGCGCTTTTGCTTGATCAGCTGCTCGAGCTTCACGATATCGGCGGCAAACACGCGGATGCCTTCGGAGGTTTTCTCCGTGGCCATGGCGTCTTCGTTGAAGGCGAAGCGGAAACCCTTTTCGTCGAAGGAAACTTTCTTCGCGTCCACGCTGGCGGATTTGGCGGGATCGAGTTTGCGCGCGAGCGGATCGGTGCTGGCTTTCAACTCGCCGAGAAGGGCCGGACTGATCGTGAGCAGATCACAACCCGCGAGCTCGGTGATTTCGCCCTTGTTGCGGAACGACGCGCCCATGACCTCGGTCTTGTAGCCGAATTTTTTATAGTAGTTGTAGATCTGGGTGACGGAAATGACGCCGGGATCCTCGGTGGGAGCGTAATCCTTGCCGGTGCTCTTTTTGTACCAGTCGAGAATGCGACCGACGAAAGGCGAGATAAGCTGAACCTGGGCTTCCGCGCAGGCCACGGCTTGGGCAAACGAAAAGAGCAGGGTCAGGTTGCAATTGATCTTTTCCTTTTGAAGCAATTCCGCGGCTTTGATGCCCTCCCAAGTGGAGGCCAGCTTGATCAGCACACGCTCGCGGGGAATGCCGGCTTTTTCATAGAAGGAAATAATTTCGCGGGCCTTGGCGATCGAACCGTCGCGATTGAAGGAAAGGCGGGCGTCCACTTCCGTGGAGACGCGGCCGGGCACGATTTTTAAAATCTCCAATCCGAACAGAACAAGGATCTGATCGATGACGTTTTCGGTGCTGGCGCCGGTGCCGGCGTCTTTGATCGCCTTGTCCAACAGGTGCGCGTAACCGGACATGCCCGCGGCTTTCAGAATCAGGCTGGGATTGGTGGTGGCATCCTGAGGAGCGTACTCCTTCATGCTGCTGAAGTCGCCCGTGTCGGCCACGACCTTCGTGAATTGCTTGAGCTGTTCGAGTTGGGTAGGGTTACTCATGATGGGAAGCTTGCTGTGAAGATAAAAGAGGCGGGTGCGCCCGCAAATAGTTTTTCATCCATTCGACGCCGCCGGTTTCATCGTTGAATGCCCCGTCGAGCTGGGATTCGAACGCGGCGTCGAGCGCCCGCTTGAACTGGGGTCCCGGTTGATAACCGAGCGCGATCAAATGGCGGCCCAGTACCTGGGGTTTTGGAGCGGCGTGTTCCACCGCCAGCCGCTGGGCGACGTTCCTCAGGGAATCAATCCGGGCGACGGTTTCCCGGGGAATCAGCGGAGGACGGCCAAAGTGGTCTGCCAGCATCACGGCGATGAGATCATCGATGGTTGCGGGAGCGATTTTCCGGGCGAGGCGGCGCACCGCCGTATCGCGGATCTCGGTCTGTCCATGATGATGCATCAAGTGGTTAACCACCAGCGGCCGCACGTATTCGATCAGTTCGACGGGAGCACCGATTCGTCGCAGAAAGGATTCGGCGATCGGTCCGCCCGCCGCTTCATGTTCCATGCTGGTCCAGCGCAACTTCCCGCGGCGCTCCGTTTGTTTGGTCGTGGTCGCTTTGCCGAAATCATGAGCCAACACGCTAAATGAAAGCAGCCGCCGGGTCGGCATCCTGCCTTCGATCCAAGTGGCTAAGCCGACCAACGCGTTAAGGCAGTGATTGGTGTGGGTGAGGACGTCTCCCTCGGGATGCCATTCGGGTTCCTGGGGAACGCCATCGATGGCCGCCACCTCGGGGAAGTGTTTTAACCAGCCCGTCTGTTTTAGAACGGCGATGCCCAGCGAAGGCTTTTTGGCCTTGGTCGCCCATTTGTCCCACTCGCCCCAGACGCGTTCGACGGGAAGTTCGGTGTACGTGTCGACGATGGAACGACATAACGCGATGGTCTCAGGCGCCATCGTCAGCTCAAAGCGTGCGGCGAACTGGAAGGCCCGTAAAACCCGCAGCGGATCCTCGGTGAATGCCGCGCTTGTATGGCGCAGCACTTTGTTTTTCAGGTCTTCCGCTCCCCGGTGAAAGTCGAGCAGGCGATTTTCAAGCGGATCGTAGGCGATCGCATTGATCGTGAAATCGCGGCGGGCGGCGGCTTCCGCTTCGGTCAACGTGGAATCCGGGATTACAACAAATCCGCGGTGACCGGCACCGGTTTTCGATTCCCGCCGGGGTACGCTGAAATCATATTCGACTCCGGCCAGACGCACTTTCAATACCCCAAAGCTGCGACCCACCACATCGGTTGGTCCGAAGGCGGCAAGAGCTCGTCCCATGGCGTCATAATCGAGGTGGAATACCTCGATGTCGAAATCCTTGGGTTCCAAGCCTAACAACCAGTCCCGCACACAGCCGCCGACAAGGCGGGGACTTCCTCCCGCATGGCGGAGGGCGGTC
>JBEHXD010000393.1:0-5490 GCA_048498875.1 Verrucomicrobiota bacterium | reverse complement strand
GGTCACGGCGGCGGTGGAAGCCGGTGCCGTGACCTCCGCCAGCCGCGTCCTGAGCGGAGCCTGCCCTGAGGGAAAGGCAGTGGCAACGGACGCAATCCTCACCGGCGAATCGGAACCCAGCGCCTTGCGGGCATATTTCACCATCGACGGATAGACACACACCGCCGCGACTACCGGAATCGATGGATCGTCGTGCGGCTGCATCGCCTTCTGGCAAAGCGACTCCACTTTCCCGGGCGTGTCCTTTCCCTCGAGCGTGGTGAGATCGACCATCGATGCGGCCAGTTTCAGCCCAAAAAGCTTCGAGGCGTTTTTGATGCTTCGTGTCGTGTACTTGGAGACGCGTTCCTCAATGCCCACATAATCCACCGGACCAACTTCGTTGAGCAAACGCCGGAATGCAGCTTGGGCCGTCAGGGACATCGCTGAAAACATCCCTTCAAAATCGGTTTATCACAACGCCAAATTCGTCTTGAGCCCGGGGTCTTTACGTCGCGATAACCCGAGGCGGCGCTTGCTACGCGCGCACCGCCGAAGATACATTGCCTCATGAACGAAGCTACTCCGCCTTTCGTGGAACCCAAAGGGGAACTAGTCATCCGTACCATCGCCATGCCGGCTGATACGAACCCCAATGGCGATATTTTCGGCGGCTGGCTCATGTCGCAGATGGATCTCGGAGCCGCGATCTACGCCAGAAATCTTTCCCGCAGCCGGGTCACCACCGTCGCCGTCGATGGAATGTCGTTTTTGAATCCCGTGAACGTCGGTGACGTCGTGAATTGCCATGCCTCCCTCGTGAAAATCGGGCGCACTTCCATGAAGATCGCCGTCGAGGCCTGGGTGCAACGCGGCAGTGACGGGAAATTGCTGCGGGTCACGGCGGGGGTCTTTACCTACGTCGCCATCGACGATCGCGGCCGGCCGCAACCGGTGCATCGCGCCTGATCTGCTTTGATCGAAATGAAGCGGTAGCAGGATCGATCCTGTCACCGGACGCGGAAAATTCCGGCGACTCGCTGCGTCCTTGCGCGCAAGCGATCGAGCGGGCAGATATGGACCCCTTACATGGATTGGATCACCGCCACGCTCATCTCCGCCGTCATGCTCGGGTGTTACGACCTGTCCATCAAACACTCCGTGCGGGAAAACGCCGTGCTGCCGGTGTTGTTCTTCGCGAACGTTTGCAGCGCCACGATCTGGCTATTGCTTTTGCTCTGGCCCACCCTTGCCCCGGGGAGTCTGCCGGGCGCGTTCCACGTTGTCCCGCTCACCACGCTGCAGCACGCGCAACTGTTTCTGAAATCCCTGATCGTCGCCGGCTCGTGGATTTGCAGCTACTTCGCGATGAAACATCTGCCGCTCTCGATCGCCGCGCCGATTCGCGCGACCGGGCCAATGTGGACGTTTGCCGGAGCCATGGTCGTGCTCGCCGAACGCCCCTCGCGGCTGGAGATCCTCGGCATCGCGATCACGCTCGGCTCTTTTGTCGGACTTTCCTTCGCCGGACGAAAGGAAGGCATTCACTTCCATCGCGACAAATGGGTGGGATTTCTTTTTGCCGGCACCCTCCTCGGTGCCGTGAGCGGACTCTACGACAAGTTTTTGCTGGGCAGGCAGGGTTTCAACGCGTCGACCGTCCAGTGCTGGTTTTCCATCTACCTGGCCGTACTGTTTCTTCCTCTCGCCGTCGGTTGGAAATTGCGTTGGTGGCCGCGCCAGGAATTCCACTGGCGCTGGAGCATCGTCACGATGTCGCTCTTCCTGCTGATCGCGGATTTCCTTTATTTCGACGCGCTGCGCAATCCGGATGCGCTGGTCTCATTAGTTTCCAGCCTGCGCCGCGGCAGCACGCTCGTGGCCTTCGCCGGCAGCGTGTTTATTTTTCACGAGAAGAACGGCCTCGCCAAGCTGCCCGCCGTCGTCGGCATCATCGCCGGCATTGTGCTGACGATCGTCGGTTGAAACCAGCCGGTCCGGACGTGATCACTGCTTCATCCTTCACTTCAATCCTGCCTCGTGTCGTCGAATCGTTCGCTCGAAATAGGAAATCAGACTCACACTGCAGGACGACCTAAGCCCAACCTCGCCAATCCAACCTTCCTTCGGATCGTAGTGGAGATCGGTCCTGGCGTCATCGTGACCGCGTTTGAGCAATATTGCGACCTCACGCTGGGGTTTGATCCCATACTCGGCAAAAAGCTGGGGCTGGATTTTCTGAAATTCGGCCAGCCGGGGATTTCGCAATGCATTTCTTTCGTCCAGGAGCGAAGAGTCGATGGTGAACTTCAAGCTGGATAGATTTTGATCATAAAATTCACGCGGCACACCCGCCAGCGTCCGGGCGTAAAATGCTTTTAGTTCATTCTGGTCGTGCACCGGATAATCTTCCCTCTTTCCGCAGTAACCAATCCAATAAATTCCTCCCGCGGTCTGAAAGCTCTTTGCGGTCGGTGACCACTTGCGGGATAGTATTTTGAGATTTGTCGAATCCACCAACCACCAATGTGCATCGGCCGCAGCCTCCTTTCCGCGCACGGCGACAATCGCATGCCCCGAAAAGTGTTCCTTCAGCGAAACCAGGGAGACTTCCGCTCCCTCGACCCATAGCGTATCAAACCCTCGCGCCTCTGCCCGATTGGCAAAAACCGCGGCGTAATCACCGCAGCCGGTGCTCAACCCGCTCTGAACAATCTCCTCAACCGACCGACGCCGAAGAAAGCTTTCTTCCAACCCGGTTTCAGTTTTGCCCGCGACCGTCACCGTGTAGCTACGTCCCTCCTCCATCGGCTTCAGGCTGCGAAGTTCGGAAAAGACAGTCTGAACCCACTCTTCGTAGGTTGCTTTGATTCGCAGTGTATCGCCCGTGTCTTCCATTTCGAAGAGATGGGCCCGTTCATCCGGCACCTTGTTGGGCTGGTGCAGAATCATCATGAGCTGGCCGTCGAAGCGGCGAAACACCATCGCGTGCCCGCCATCGGCCGCGAACACGGGCTCCGCCTGCTGCCGCCACGGCCCGGCCAGTTTGCCTGAATCAGAAATGGCAATGCCGGTCGTATAGCCGGTGTAACCTCCACTCGTCCAGAGCATGGCGAGCTTGCCTGATTTCAACCGGTAGAGATAGGGCCCGTCGGTCACGTGACAGCCGTATTGGTCGGATTTCTTGCTCCACACCGCATCACTGCCGTTAAACAGCCGCACCGGTTCGCCGTCCGTCGCCGACAGGTCGTCCTTTAATCGCACATACTCGACCGTGCCGTCCTTGATCTGCACCCATTCGTGGCAAAACACCATGTAGGGCACGCCGTCCTCGACCCAAAACGTGCCATCGAGCGTCATCATGTCCTCGGGTAAGGTCGAATGATTGGCGAATGGTTGAAACGGCCCGGTCGGCGAATCGCTCACCAGAATCTGCGAACCGCGCTTCACCCGCGGCAGCCAGTTGCGCCATTGCTCGGGAAATTTCTGGTCACTGTCGAACGTAAGAAACAAATAGAATTTCCCTTTGTACGAGTGCAGCTCAGGCGCCCAGATTCCCCGCTGGGTCCAGAAATTTTCCGGAATTTCAAAAATCACGCGAGGCCCGTTCCACGTTTCCAGATCCTTGCTGGTGTATTCGACCACCGTGCGTCGGCCATTCGGTCCGCGACGTCCCGCGCTCACCAGATAATAAGTCTGAGTCGACGAATCCGGCCACACGCAGGAATCGCGCAAACGTTCGTCCGCCAGCTTCACGTCGCGCGGTGCCGGCATCGGGGCATTCCAGGGATTTGCGCCCGCAGGCTGGGCCACCAATCCCCCCGTTAAACCGGCCAGAAGCATTGCCGTCGTCCAAAGTGATCTCATAATTTATCAAGGGGCCAAGACGACCGCCCGCTCAGCCGGTTGCCTTGTGTCGAAGATAAAGTTCTTCGACTTTTTTTCGGGCCCACGGAGTTTTGCGCAAAAACTGCAGGCTGGATTTGATGCTCGGATCGAATTTGAAACAGCGAATATCGATCTGCGCCGCCAGCTCCCTCCAGCCGTAGGTATTCACCAGCTCGGTCAGCAATGCTTCAAGGGTTATCCCATGCAACGGATCTTTCGATTGGAATCCCGGTGTCGTCACTGCTGCCCAGTGAAACCAACCCGCCGTCCACGGCAATCCCCAGTTTTGACGCCAACTCACCACTTGCCTCTGCCGTGCTTCCGCGTATCGCCTTAGTTCAAATTATTTCCGCATGACCACCTACGAACGACTCCGCGCCGACATCGTCACTGCCATGAAAGCCCGCGATACCGCCACGGCAACCGCGTTACGGACGATGGACGCCGCGATCCAGCGTGCCTCGATGGATGCCGCCAAGCCCATCGACGAAGCCCTCACCGTCGCCACGTTGCGCAAGGCGGTCAAAAATCTCACCGACGCCCGCACCGAGTTCGAAAAGGGCGGCCGGGCTGATCTGGTCGCCGTTAATTCCGCTGAGATCGCCATTCTGGAGAAATACCTGCCCGCCGGTCTCGATGCGGCGAAACTGGAGGCGCTGGTCACCGAGGTGATCGCGGCCACCGGCGCGACCACCAAGAAGGAAATGGGCAAAGTCATCGGCGCGCTCAAGCAACGCCCGGAGGCCGGCCTCATCGATTTCGGCGCCGTGAGCAAAATCATCCAGTCGAAGCTGGCGTAGTCCGGAACGATCCACGCCCGTTTTGGCGGGGTGTTGGTCTACAATTGGAAAACCTCCGCTATTGCCGCGGTGATTTTCCTCCCCAAGCTGCGGAACGTGTCTACCCCTACGCGTTCTCTGTCCCGGTTCGCGGTCCTGACCGCCAGCCTCTCTTTTTTGTTCGCATCGCTGTTTTTCAGCGGCTGCTCGTCCCCCGACAAACCGGCGGCCTCCGCCTACTCGCCGGCCAATTTCGAGATTCCCGCCACGAACGACGGTCTGCCCGGCTCTGGACCGGTTCGCCGGCAGGATTGGTTTCAGAAGACCTGGCGTGAACGCCGTCAATCCTTCGCCGCAACCGAGCAACAGGACAAGGGTTCGGTGGTGTTTCTTGGCGATTCGATCACACAGGGCTGGAAGGACCTTCTGGTTCCCAGTTTTGCCGGAGTGCATGTGTCGAACCGTGGCATCAGTGGCGACACTTCGCGCGGAGTACTCATCCGCCTGCCGGAAGATGTGCTTTCCCTCAAGCCCCGCGGAGTCGTGCTCCTCATCGGCACCAATGATCTCGAGGAAGGCGCCGCACCCGAGGTCATCGCCGGCAATATGCAGCTTATCCTGGCCGCCTTGCGCGTAAACGATCCGCACATGCCGGTCGTGCTTTGCGCGGTTTTTCCGAGTTCAACCTCCAAGAAGAGGTCCGCCGACCAGATCAAGCAGCTGAATAAACTCTACCGCGCCATCGTTCGCGACCAGCCACAGGTCACCTATCTCGACACCTGGACGCTTTTCGCCAACGCCCAGGGGGATGCCAAAAGCGAGGAGTTTCCGGACTTGCTACATC
>JBEHXD010000392.1:0-5493 GCA_048498875.1 Verrucomicrobiota bacterium | reverse complement strand
GACGATGTACTTGCACGCCGCCAGCCGCGCCGGCACCGCCGTACCGGCGGGAAGTTCCGGGATCGCCGCATAGCGCCGCTCCAGCGACTGGATCAGCGCCTCGCTCACGTAGGGGTTGCCCAGCGCCAATAGCAGCAGGATGCCGGTGGCCATCAACGCGCGTCCGAGCCGCCGCCATCGGGTGCGCCACAAAAGAAATGCGCCGACCGTCAAGAGCAACACGCAGAACGGCAGCGGCATCAGCCAGAGGGAGATGAATTTCTTGAGCCAGAAAAGCATGCCGCCGCAGCAAAGCGTGCGCGTGGCCGGCGGGCGAGCCTGGCTTTTGACTGGCTGGCGGATGTTGCGGCGTCGCCCGCACCTAGGTGAACCACGCGGGCGACGGGCTTCTGTGCTTTGGCGTAAAGGGGCACCGCGACGGCAGTCCCGAGATCGCCGGAATCGACTTGAAACCTAGTGATTGACACCCGCAGCGGTGCTCGCGAGATTCCGCCTCCCTCACTTTACGGCGGTCATAGCTCAGTTGGTTAGAGCACAAGATTGTGGATCTTGGGGTCGCGGGTTCGAGTCCCGTTGGCCGCCCCATTTTAACTGTTGATCATCAACAGTTGGAATTCCTCGACCGAAGATTTGCCAGTTGACGTGGCAAATCGGTCATGACGTTCCTCAAAAACACGGCAGTCAAATTCGAGATTTCCGAATTCACGAATCCCTCCGGGGAGATCGTTTTCCGCGTCGCAGGCTGGCTCAATGGCAAGCGCGTCCGCAAAAATCTGTCCACCCGCGCGGAGGCCCAAGCCGAACGCCAAGCCCTCGAATTGGCGGCTCTGCAAGCCGAGAGCGGCATGCGTGTCGCCGCCACCCGCCTCGCGGATGACCAGTTGCGGCAGGCCGAGGCAGCTTTCCATCGCTTGGAAGGCCGCGCCCAGTCGCTCGCGTTCTACCTCGACTATGCCCTCTCGAACTACCGAGACCCGGTGAATGACATGTCGCTCGCCGAAGCGGCGAAGCTCTACCTCGCAGTGCGCGAAGCCGACGAAAAGCTCGGCCATATCTCGCACCGTCAGTTCACAGCATTCCGCTGCGAACTGCGCGCCTTGGTGGCCGCATTCCCCGGGAAGAAGGTCGCTGAACTGGCAGCGGGTGCGTTGACGGACTATTTCCGCCGCGAGAGTGCCTCGAAAAAGACGTTCAACAACCGGCGCGGCTTGGTCGGCTCGTTCTTGAGATATTGCCTACTCCGCGACTGGGTCGCGACCAACGTAGTCGAGAAGATCGCTCACTATCGGGGCATTGGCCATCGGCGCGGATCGGCGCCGACGCTCAGCGGCGCACAATGCGCGGAGATCATGGAGTGGGCCGAGACCGAGCACGGCGGGGCACTCGTGCCGTTCATCGCTCTGTGTCTGTTCGCCGGCATCCGACCTGACCTATACGTGGGTGAGATTTCCAAGCTCGAACCGAAGCACGTCCGTCTGGATATTGGCGTCATCACCATCGAACCGGAAGTGTCCAAAGTCCGGATGAAGCGCACGGTCGCGATTCAGCCGAACCTCGCGGCGTGGCTCCGCGCCTATCCACTGGAATCGTTCCCCATCTGGCCCCGCGGCTTTAAGCGGCTGCGGCTGGCGTTCAGAAAGAAGTTCAACCTCAGCCACGATATTCTCCGGCACACGTTCATTTCGATGTTCGTCGGAAAATTCCGTTCATTGGGCGAAGCCGCACTTCAGGCAGGCAACTCGGAATCCATTATCAAGAAACATTACCTCGATCTGAAGACACGCGAGGAGGCCGAGGAGTTTTTCAGTATCCGACCCAAGAAAGCGGCGGTCAGTGCCGCGACCAAACTATCATCGATGGCGACCGCAGCCTAAGCTGCTCTGCCTCTGCTTGCCTTGGTTGACGGGCAAGCAGGGGTATGGAAACCCAAACATACTCATCCACGGAAACTCAACTCACAGACGTTGTCGGCCTCCGGGCCAGCGGGATTTTCCCGAAAGACAAAGAACCATCTATCGCCACCCTGCGGAACTGGACGAAGCTCCGGCACATCCCGCACCATCGCGTAGGCCACTTCGTTTACTACGATCCGGCGGAAGTCTGGGCGCACATTCGCAACAAGCTGAAGGTGCCGGCTCGGGGATAGAAATCGCGCGCCACTTGGCGTTCGGCATGCGACACGCGGTGTGTCGCACGCGGCGAAAACAAAAAAACGACACACTGCGTGTCGTTTTTTTATTTCCTAACAACGGCCGAGCGACGGTCAGCACAAGGCCTCAGAATGGCAGACTGCCCGGTGCAGCCTTCTTCGGCTCATTCAGCGGGCACACTTCCAATTTCTCGATCAACGGCTCCGTCGGATAGACAGCCGCATGAAGATTTTCGGGCACGTCCCGCAGGCACCGAACCTCGAAGGCGCGAATATCATTCATGGTATCCCTCAAATTCTTGCCCACTATGACCACCCGGTGGTGTGAGAAGAATATCTCGATCCGTTCCGACTCATCTTCGTTTTGGAACGTGGCCAAGTCGAAACGAGACCACGGCAACAGCCATTGCGCTGCCTGCCAGAGACAGACGCGTAGCATGGGCACAGCGCGGCACTCGGTCTCGACGCAAAAAATCTTTCCCTCACGTCGCGCCGCCCACTCCTCTTTAAGGCTCATTCTCATAGGTGTATTTTTTGATGGTTACTTTGAGTTGCGGTCATGCGCCTGAACGTGTCGTCCTGGGGCATCCGCTCGGCAGCGGCGATAGAGCGCCGCGTCCACTCCGTTTGCCGCACGTCAACCGACTGCGCTTCGCCCAACTTCAAATCTAGAGCGAGTTCACGCTCGCCCGCCGCCTGCACCTGAACGCGCAGCGCTTCCTTATCCGGCGTGAAGACCAACACCTGTTTTCGCCCGCGTGAGATCGTCACATACCATTGGTGCGCGTCGGTCGCCGCGCGATTGCTAGCATCCGCCATGATCACCGTATCGACGGTCTTGCCTTGCGAGCCGTAGGACGTGACGGCGAAGCCGCGCACGAGGAGGCGTTGCGACGGCGCGAGCGTCTTACGCGCGCCGTCGCCGGCCTCGACGACTAGCGAGCCGTCCCCGCCGACCTCGCAGACGGTGACCAATTCGCCATTATTCAGCCGAGCACCTTCGACGGACTTTCCGTTGAATTTGAGTTGGAGCCGGTCGCCGGCGGCGACCTCAGTATCCTGGGCGACCGCGACCGCCAGCCGGTCGGCATAGCGATAGCTCATCGTGCTCTGAACGCCGTCCTTTTCGATGATGATGCCCCGCTCGGTCGCGCCGAGGACCGGCGAGATTTCGCCCTTGGCGAAACGACCATAACCACGGAGGAAACACACATGATGTCCGGCACGATAGAATCGGGCATCTCGTTTTTGCGCTTCGCCCAAATCTAGCGGCTGAAAGGTCGTCAGCATCGCACCAACACCAAGCTTGCCGGCATCCTTCAATTTCTCGCGGATCGCTTCGTTGACGATCCGGACCTCATCTCGGGTTTGGCCGACGACCAATGCGGTTTCCTTGCGCCCGACCGCGGCGAGATATTCGGAAGCGAGCACCTGCCGCCGACTCTCGTCGCCCACCTCCCGGATGCAGCCGAGCCGGTCGAGAGCGTCAAACGATGCACCGACATTACCGGCCGCTGCCACCTTCACGGCCTTGCGGTAAGCGCGGATAAATTTCCGTTGCTCGACGCTTGCGCCCAATCTGGGGTCCTGACGGCGAATGGTCCGGATCACCGCCGGCTTGAGGCCGGCATGCTTTTCGATGGCGCGCAGCGCATCCGATGCGGCCACCGCGCCATGTTGCTGGGTATCCCCGGATAGAATCAGCCGGCCCCGGCTCGCGCGCACCACCCGGATCAACTCCCCGAGTTGCCGCGCACCAACCTGGCCGGCCTCATCGACGATCACGACCCCTTCGGCGGCGAGTTGCTTTTCCTGCAAGAAACGGGCGAGCGTATCGGCTCCCAGCCCCTCCGCTTGCAAATCCTGCACCTGCTGACGTTGCGGGGCCAAGACGGTCACCGGCCGACCCGCCGCCGTCAGGCCGCGCTCCACTTCCTTCAGCGCAAAACTCTTTCCCGTCCCCGCGCCGCCGCGAAAGAGGGTGATGAAATCCCGACTGCGCAGAATCTTTTCCACCGCTGCGGTCTGCTCAGCCGAAAGCGCGGATGACGGCCGGTAGTCCCGATTCAGCGCCACGTGCCGGTTCCGGCCATCGTGGGCCGCTACTACGACCTCGGACTCCCAGCGAAGGACTTCCCGTGACGTGAGTTTGTCCGAATCCTTTTCCCGCAAATAGCCGCGCTGATCGATGGCAGACCGCAACGCCACGAGATCGAAATCCATTCCACGCCCACGCTCCAAAGCGGCGGCCATGAGTTCGTGATCGTGAACCACGGCGCGCCGTTCAAAAAGGTGTTCATCGGCCCACGCTATGATTTCGGCCATGTTGGCCTTTTCGGTTTGCCCCGGCCTCATCGCGCGCAACGCCCGCAAGGCCGCGAGTTCGGCCGGCTCCATTTCACGGCCCCACGCCGCGCGCAATCGGTCGGCCGTCGAGTCCTTCAGCTTCCGACGCCGGTTGCCATGCGCCACGCGTTCGCGCAGGTCTTTGATGTTTCCGATCACCTCGCCCTTCGCGAGTCGCTCACGGGTTTCTTCGTCGATTTGCCGGTGTCGCTTTGAAAAACGGTCGATAACGCTTTGCGGCACGCCCTTGATCTCAAAACCGCGGGCATGATTTTCGATTTCATACCCCAGCGCCCGAAGTCCCTTGCACAGCTCATGCCGATAGAAATTGGTCGCGAAGCGGTGCGCCCGATACATGCCGGCCGGATGCAGCGCCTTCCACCGGTCTTCGACCGGATCGAAAGTGGCGTTCATCACGACGCAGTGCGTGTGCAGATGGGGATCGAGTTCGCGACTGGTTTCATGTCGAAAACACGCCGTCACCAGATTTCCCGTCACGCGTTCACCGTTCTGTCCTGACTTGCGCACCCGCGCTTCCGCCCGCTTTTCCAACTCCAACATCGCTTGCCGGACGGCCTGCTCATGCAGCGCCAAAATACGTTCATCCTGGTAAAGGCCGATCACCGAAACGCTCTTCGGTGGGGCGATCGTGAAGTCAAAAAAGATGCGCCGATTGGCCTTCACAGCGTCCCCTTCATGCCGAACAGAATTCATCCGCTGACCCAATCTCAGCCTCGTTTCCGGATGCTTTCCTTCGCACAAAGCGATGAAAGCATCCTCACCAACAGCTCCCTTCAGGCCCAGCTTTTCAGCACCTATGCCGAGCCATTTTCCTTCGATTTTATGCCCCTCGGAATAGTAGTCGCCAGCACCCAAATGCTCGCGGAAATACTGCTTCGCATTTTTCAGGTTAAACTGAATTTTGGTTTGAATCATCGTCGAATCTCCCGATTCGACGGCGAACACTTGAGAAACGAAGTCTCGTTTCTTTTTGATGA
>JBEHXD010000391.1:0-5495 GCA_048498875.1 Verrucomicrobiota bacterium | reverse complement strand
CGCTGGGCAACGGTGGCCTCGGCCGGCTCGCGGCCTGCTTCATGGAAAGCATGGCAACGCTCGATATCCCCGCCCACGGCTACGGCATCCGCTATGAGCATGGGTTGTTCCGCCAGGTGATGAAAAACGGCTGGCAGCAGGAATTCCCCGAGGACTGGCTGGCCCTGGGCAATCCATGGGAATTTCACCGGCCGGAAGTTCATTACGAGATCGGCTTCGGCGGATCGATCGAGGCAGTGGCGATCTCGGAAGCAGCGGTGCGGCATGTCTGGCACCCGGCCGAAACCATTGAGGCGGTGGCGTACGACACGCCGTCCATCGGCTGGCGCGACCGGCGGGTGAACACGCTGCGGCTGTGGTCCGCCCACGCCGCCGATCCGCTGCGGCTGGACGCCTTCAACCACGGTGATCACGCGGGCGCTTTGGCCGAACAAGTCAAGGCCGAGTCGATCTCCAAGGTGCTGTACCCGTCCGACGCCACCGCGGCGGGCCAGGAATTGCGGCTGCGGCAGGAATATTTCTTCGTCTCAGCCTCGCTGCAGGACCTTGTGCGCCGGCATATCAAGGCATTCGGCCATATCGACAACCTGGCTGACAAGACCACGATCCAGTTGAACGACACCCACCCCGCGATCGGCGTCGCCGAACTGATGCGGATCCTGCTCGACGTCCACCAGGTCCCCTGGGAAGACGCCTGGCGCATGACGCAGGCAACATTCAGCTACACCAACCACACGCTGCTGCCCGAAGCACTGGAAGTCTGGCCGGTTCCGCTGATGGAGCGCCTGCTGCCGCGCCATATGCAGATCATCTACCTGATCAATGCCTTGCACCTCGGGTATGTGCGGAAGCAGTACCCGAACGATGAGGCATTGCTGTCGAGTGTCTCGATGATCGACGAACACCAGGGCCGGCGCGTGCGCATGAGCCATCTGGCGTTCCTCGGATCCCATCGTGTCAACGGCGTCTCCGCCCTGCATACCGGGCTGATGCGGGAAACCGTGTTCCACGACCTGCACCGCCTGTTTCCGGACCGGATCGTCAACGTCACCAACGGGATCACCTTCCGCCGCTGGCTGCACGAGGCCAATCCGCGGCTGACGCATCTGCTGGTCGAGGCGGTCGGGCCGGACGTGCTGGACAACGAAAGGATGCTGACGAAATTGCGCCCGTTGGCGAACGACCGCAGCTTCCAGACGCGGTTCGCCGCCGGGCGCTATGTCAACAAGCTGGCGCTGTCCGACCTGATCCGGCGGGATCTGGAAATCCGTGTCGATCCGTCCGCTCTGTTCGACGTCCACATCAAGCGGATCCACGAATACAAGCGCCAGTTGCTGAACATCCTGGAAGCCATCGCCCTGTACAACGCGATCCGGGCTCGGCCGATGGACGATTGGACACCGCGGGTGAAGATTTTCGCTGGCAAGGCCGCTGCCAGCTATCAGCAGGCCAAACTGATCATCAAACTGATCCACGACGTGGCGCGGGTGATCAACAGCGACCCGACGGTGCGCGACATCCTGAAGATCGTGTTCCTGCCGAACTATTCCGTCAGCCTGGCGGAAGTCGTCATCCCGGCCGCTGACGTCTCGGAGCAGATCTCGACCGCCGGCATGGAGGCATCGGGCACCGGGAACATGAAGTTCGCCCTGAACGGCGCGCTGACGATCGGCACGCTGGACGGCGCCAACATCGAAATCCTGGAGCATGTCGGTGCGGACAACATGTTCATCTTCGGCCTGACCGCGGAAGAGGTCGCCGCGCGGCGCAGCCTGGGTATCGATGCGACCGATGTGATCGCGGCGTCGCCGATCCTGGCCCAGGTGCTGTCCAGCGTCGAGGACGGGGTGTTCTCCCCGGATGAACGGGACCGGTATCGCGGTCTCGTCGACTCGCTGCGCTATTACGACTACTTCCTGGTCTGCGCCGATTTCGATGATTATTACGCGACGCAGCGGCAGATCGCCGAACTGTGGCGCCGGCCGGAGGACTGGTGGAAGGCCTCCATTCTCAACACCGCGAATGTCGGCTGGTTCTCCTCGGATCGGGCGATCCGGGAATATGCCGACCTGGTCTGGAACATGACGAAGCTCATGGGCACCACCGGAAAGCGGGCCTGATTCCGGTTCATCCAACCCCAATAAATCCATGCGACGCGGGAACCCAGTGTTCGGACGTGACGGGGCGAAGCCTGCCCGGGTTCCGGACATCCTCCCTGAGCAAACCGATGGCTTCCACCGGTTCTCGAAGACCGAGTTGAGCTGACCCTCGCTCACACCTTCTCATGCCTGATTTCGCTTCTGAGATTTCCACACTCGTCAGCACTGCGCCAGCTGACCTGGTCTTATTCTATCGGGAGGCCGTAAGACCCAACTACCCCAAAAGCCGGATTCGGTGCCTGCCGTTTCACGAGGCAAAGGACTACACCGAAAAGATGCGAGGCATCCCCGTCGTTGATCGCCTGGGTCTCTGGACACTCGATGACGCGAACGACTCGAATCCATTTTGTTATATCACCCAGGGGCCCTGCGCGGGAATGATCATTCATTTTTCGCACGACCCGGAACCGGAAATCGCCTTCCCGTCGCTTCCGCGGTTGGTCGCGGCGATGAACTCGACGGGAGCGCAAGGATTGGACATCGACGAGATGGCAAAGGAGACAATCAGCATTTCGCTGGATTCCGAGATCCGTAACCTGGCGAAGGAGGACTCGGAAGAGGCGGTTTTTCTGCTCACGACCTACCTTCCGATCTGCCTCCCGCTCGAAATTGAAACGAAATCCGTTCTGGTCGCGCATGACGATTTTTTTGTCCGCGAGGCGCTGGCCACCTATATCGCGCGCACCGCGTTCGATCAGGATTTGCCGGTCGCCGATCGGTTAGCTGCAGATCAGCACCCACAGGTCGCCCGCAGGGCGAAAATTGCGGTCGACGCAATCAAAGCCAAAAGAGGGCGCGGTTAACCAAACCCTGTCCAGCCGCTAGGGCCGGGCTCGAAGCGAAGATAAATATCCCCATGTCCCTCCTGCTTCTGCTCGCCGTGTGTTTTCCCGCCACACGGTCACCCAGACCGACTACGGCATACTCCGCACGCCGGTAACGAAATAAAGCGCTTGAGTCCACAGTCGCACCAAAGCCGGCAATTCGTCACGAGGATCGCGATGCGTCCAGCGAAAATCAGATCATTCGATTTTTGGACAATAATCTGGCTGGTGGTGGGGTCCGCCCTTTGCTCGCGGCCGGCGTTGGCGGCGGTTGAGCCGTGGAGTTATCGCGGGTTCGAGGTGCGGGAATCGAATCAACGGCTGGACGAGGGATTGAAGCAGGCGCTTGCCGGGCAAATCGATATCGTGCTGTCGGTGGGTTGCGACGACGAGCTGCTGCGGTTTTTCCGCTCTGTGCCGCTGCTCATCGTGTCCGCAAAAAATTTATCCTCGGGTAATCCCGGCCTGTATCGCGGCGAAGATCGCGCGGTAAAGATCACGACGCGGATCAGCGCGGTGGGGCACAAACCCGTCCTGCTTCATGAATTGCTCCACGCCTATCACCATCAAAAGCTCCCCGGCGGTTTTTCCAATCGGGCCGTGGGCAAACTTTACGACAGCGCGAAAGCGAATAGTCTGTTTAATGCCAAATCGCATATGATGCTGAATTCCGCGGAATATTTTGCCTGCGCCGGCACCACTTTTCTTTTTGGCGTCACCGCCCAGGAACCCTTCCAACGCGCCAACCTGGCGAAACAGCCGGAATTGATGAAATTCCTGCAGGAAGCATTTGGTCCCTCCTGCGGCCAATATGAGGGAAAACTCGAGGCGGAAAAATAAATCCGCCCCTGGAACCACCGGCCACAGACCGCTGCGACTCACCTTGACCATTACCGTATGACGCGCGCCCTTGGAAGCATGGCCCTGATGGGGTTCCTCCTGTCACTCGCAGTGCATGTGGCGGCGCTGGCCGGGGTGGATGTATCCGCGAGAGTCCCAACGGTGTGGTTGCTGCACGCTGGCATCTTCGTGGTTTTCATCCCCTACGTTTTTTCCAATAGTCGTCGGGAGGATCGAAAGTCCCGTGATCTGCTGGCGGCTCTTCCCCGCTGGGCGAGGAGAGCGGTGATCTTCCTCTTCGGTTACATGTTCATCAATTTCGCCATTTTTATCTTTCGCGCCTCCGGGGGGAATCCCGCAATGGAAAATGGAAAATATCTCCTGAAAAGCCATGGCCGGGTTATTCGCGAAATCACCCGGGAAGAATACACTGCACTTCGGGCCAACATCGTCAGGGGCTTTTCCGGGCACTGGATGTTATTTTATTTTGTACCGTTTGGTTATTTCGCATTTGGAACCCAGCACACCGGCAACCCGCGCCGGTTAAATTATGGAAACCGAAATATTGGTGAAGTTTCTTAAGCATCTCATTTCCTGCACTGAAACGGTGCTGCAGAAGGACGAGATCGAGAGTTATGATATTATCAGTCTCCGGCGGGAGCTTTCGCAATTGCTACGGCACCTCGATGGAACGGAAAAAATTGATTCCCGGATTCTGAAGAAAATCACCGGTCTCAAAATTGAAATCGACGAGGGACTCCTCAGCGACAGCAGGAAAAGCACATGGTTTTTGGTCCTCCGATTGGTTTTCCATCGCTCAGCGCTGGTGGCCGCGGAACGGGCGCGCCGGCTTGAACAAGCCCGGCGACAACTATCCCAGTTCCGGGATGATCTTGATCATGTGAGATTTTCCCTCGAATTTTGAAAGCCATCGCAAGTGCTCACAACAACCCGGATCGGGCGAAGGCATTGACATAAATCCATGGGACTTGACTGGAATCCAGGACCAAAGGCCAAAAGCGGCTTTGAAGCGGAATTCACGAGGCTTTGGACCAGGCTGCACGCGCGACATTGTTTTTTCCGGGATCGAAAAACAGTCCGCTTCAAAGAAATCACCCTGAGTGCGTTCGAGACCCTCGCGGCGCCACGCGTGGGAATCGACCCGCGGGCCGACAACTGGGCGAGGGAAAAATACCCGAAGCGCACCGACAAAAACCTGTCGGAGGAAGAGTGGTTCAGGAAACTGCTGGGATTTTATGTCGTCGAATTGGTCGGGCCTTGCGATGGCCTGCCCCGTTATTCCAACGGATCGGTGGGAGGTTACGTGGAACGATTCTCGTTTCGAGGGCAGTTCCTGAAGGATTGCACTGATATTATTGGCCCGGACATTTTAAATTCCGCCTGGGTCTCAAAGCCACCGGACGAAACCAGGGCCTATGGCGACGTGCTGCTCGGACGGGCGTTGGATTTTTCCCGGCGCGAGAAAATAGATCTCACCACCATAAACTGCCCCGAAGATTCCGCCTCCCGGGAGTTTCATCTGGACGTCGTGCTCTCGGCCGCCCGCTGGTGCCATTTCTGGTCCGAAAGAGGCCACTGGCTTGAAGCCTATTTTTAACGGAGGAAATCAGGAACATGAAATACCCCGCGTTCAGCTTGAGGGTTTCTGGCA
>JBEHXD010000390.1:0-5502 GCA_048498875.1 Verrucomicrobiota bacterium | reverse complement strand
GGGATTCGGCAAACGCGCCAGCTTGTCGAGCAGAGAACCGATATCGCCCACCAGTTTCTTCTCCTTCAGCGCCGCCTGCAACCGATCAACCGCCTCGACCGGTGGAATTCCGTCCGGCTCAAACAGCGCACCGCTGCTGGAACCGATGCCCACCACGCGCACCTGCACGTCGTGCTCCTTGCCCAGCGTGCGATTCTGCCGGTCGATCTGCTTGAGCAGATTGCCGCCGACCACGCCCTTGCCGAGCAGGAGCATGTTGATCTCCGTGTGCGCGAGATTGAACGCGCCGTGCACCGTGCGCACCGCGGTCGCCGTCTGGTCGGCGTCGACCACGCACGAAATGCTGCGCGCCGAAGCACCCTGAGCCACCGCACGCACGGAAATGCCGGCCTCGCCAATCGAGTTGAGAAATTTGCCTGCGACATTCGGGCGACCCGCCATGTTTTCGCCGACGAGGGTCACCAGCGTCACCGGCGACAACACCGGCTCAATGCGCAGATCGCCGGACTGCAGCTCGGGCGCGAGCGCCGCCGACACGCTCTGGCGCGCGCTGGCCTCGTCCATCGAGGGAATCACCACGGAAAATGACTGGCCCAGCGTCGACTCGGTCGTCATCCACACCCGCACGCCGGCCTCGTTCAAGGCCGCGAGGATCCGTCCGCCGAGTGGCTTGCCCAGGCCGGTCCGGCGCGATTGCACGCCGAGCAGGGTCAGCCGTTCCAGGCTCGTGACGCACGTCGGCCGGTTGGGATCGGGATTTCCCGTGGCGTCGATGCGGGTGCCGGGGGCATCGGGTTGCGTCGTGCTGCGAATAACGAGCGCCGCGCCACATTCCCGCAGGGGAATGATCGTGCGCGGGTGAAACATGCGGGTGCCGAAGTACGCGAGTTCGAGTGCCTCGTCGTAGGAAAGCCGGTCCACCGGGGAGGCCTCGCGCACGAGCGCGGGATCCGCGGTCATCACCCCCAACACGTCCGTCCACACGGTCACCGCACTCGCCTTGAGCAAACCCGCGACCAAGGTCGCGGTGTAATCGGAGCCGTTGCGTCCCAGCGTGGTGGTGTGGCCATCGCGCGTGCGACCAATGAAGCCCGTGAAAATCGGCACCTGTCCGGTCCACTTGGACTCGAACGTGGCGAATCGCGCCGCGGTTTCCGCCTTTTCAACCGTCGCCGAGCCGTGGTTGCTGTCCGTCACCACGAAATCGCGCGCGTCCACGGCCAGCGCCGGCACGTCGCGCTCCACCAGGGCTCGCGCCAGCAGCACGGAGGAAATCCGTTCGCCCACACTGATGATCGCATCGAGGGTGCGCGGCGAACATTCCCGCGTGAGTTCGATACCCGAAAGCAACCGCTCCACCGGCGTCAAAATTTCATCGAGATCGTACTTCATGCCCTTCTGTCCCTGGCCACCAAGGACAGTGCGGGCAGTCGACGTCGCGAGTTCGCGGACTTGCGTGAGCTGCCGGCGGGCCTGGCTGATGTTGCCTTCCTCGGCGGAACGCGCTGCCAGGATCAGCCAGTCGGTGCTGTCGCCAAGCGCAGACACCACGAGCGCCAGCGGACGCGGCGCCGCCACGACGAGTTCAAGGACACGCGGAAGCCGGCCCGATGTGCCGAGGGACGATCCTCCGAATTTGTAAACCTGCCAGCGTTCGCTCATTTATTGGGGTCGCTGCAGATGCAACGCGCGATTCACGATAGTCTGTAACGTCTCCCATTCGATCAAAAAAGCATCGTGCCCGTGAACGCTGTTCACCGTGGCCCGTTCGACCGTGACGCCGTTGTGACGAAGCTGCTCCGCCAGCACATTCGCCTGGGCCGGCGTGAAAAGCTGGTCCGTATTCACATCCACGACCAGCGCGGACGCGCGCATATGGCTGATCGCAGGTTTGCTTTCACCCGGGAGCGGTTGGAGCAAATCATGATGATCCATCGCCGACAGCTGCAACTCGTAGGCTTTCACCGCAAAACGGTTTCTCAGTTTTTTTCCCTGATGCTCCAGATAACTCTGCACGGGATAATCCACGTCGGGCCGGCGCGCCTATGCCGTTCGGGTCTGATCGATATCGAGCCCCGGTTCGGCACGGTAAGTCAGGATCGCAAGTTGACGCGCGATTTCCAGGCCGCGGCCTACATTGTTCGGATAACCCGGATCGAGCCGCAAAATCTGCCGTGCCACGTGATTCCAGCCCACGACCCACGCACTCGCCGCCAGCGTCGTCGCAAGTGGCAGGACGCGTTCAAATCGTTTCGGATCCAGCGCGGCGAGCGTCAGGGTCACCATGCCACCCAGCGATCCACCGGCCGTCAGGTGCACCTTGTCGATACCGAGCTGGTCCAGCGCCTGCAGAATCGCGTGTGAAATATCAAGACAGGTGAGATCGACCGTTTCCGCTTCCGGAAACCCGGCCACTCCCGGGCCGCTGCTGCCATAACAGGAACCGAGATTATTAAAACACACCAACCGGTACTGCGCGGGATCCAAGGCCCGGCCCGGTCCAATCAACGGCTCCCACCAGCCGTCCTGCCCACCCGCTTGCGCACTGCCGGTCAGGGCATGCACCAGGAGAACGGTCGGAATGTCTTTCTGCGGGGTTTCCGGAGTATCGCCTTCGCGGCTCCACCACCAGCCCCGCGAACGATGCTGTTGAACTACGCCACCCCGGGCCAGAGCCAGGTCGGGCAGGGCGAGGTCAAATGAGCGCGGTGAAGCGGAGACGGTCGGCATGAGGATGTCGGGCATGATCCTTCCATCTCAGGCAATCCGCAACTTGCGGGCAGACAATGTTTGTAAGGCCGGCGTCCCTTCCTCCACTGAATTCCTCCCATTGGCGAAAGAATTGGAGTGAGCTGCGTAAGCGAAATGAATGATCATGAATCAGGTCGTTTTGTTAGGAAGAAACATCGTCAACATGAGTGAAATAGACAAGAAAGTGACGTGTCATAGGTTGTCCCCCTCATGGGTTAGCGCGTCATAGGTCACAGCCTGAAAGGTAGGGCGCTTTATCCTTAAAGTGCCGTCAGGACGTGGTTCGGACACAAACCGGCGGATTAAGGATAATCCGCCCTACCAAGATTCCTGCTTGTTGACGGGGCATCCGTGTTTAAGGTGAAAATTTCATGGCCAAACGTTCACTCCGCATCGTCCTCAAGTTCGGCTCCGGCATCCTTTCCACCCAGCAAGGGATCGGCCTGAGTCGTCCCCAAATCACGCGTCTTTCCAATGAAGTGGGCGCCCTGGTCAAGGCGGGCCACGAATGCGTGATCGTTTCCAGCGGCGCCGTCGCCGCCGGTCTGGCCACTCTGGGCCTCACGGCCCGACCCAAGGAACTCGCCGCCAAGCAGGCCTGCGCTGCCGTGGGACAGTCGCAGTTGATGCACGCCTACGCCAGCGCCTTTGGCCGGCAGAAACTCGGCGTCGCCCAGCTTCTCCTGACCCATAGTGATCTCGACAGCCGCACGCGCCATCGCAATGCGCGCAACACGCTCGGTCACCTGCTTTCGACCCACAATGTCGTGCCGATCATCAACGAAAACGACTCGGTGGCCGTGGAGGAACTCAATTTCGGCGACAACGACCGCCTTTCCGCCGAGGTCGCGATCCTCGTCGAGGCGGATCTGCTGATCATCCTGACGAGCGTCGATGGCCTGCAGGATTCCGAGGGCAAAGTGGTGCCGTTGGTGAAAGACGTCAGTACCGTCGCCGGTTTTGTGCGCTCGGACAAGGGCCACGTTTCCACCGGCGGCATGGTGACGAAACTCCAGGCCGTGCAACTCGCGGTCAACGCCGGCATCGCCGTCAATATCGCCAGCGGCCGGAAGCCCGGCCTCATTGGCGCCATCGTCGCCGGCGAACGCATCGGCACGCAATTTCCCGCCCGCTGACCGCCATGGCCGATCTCGCCCAACTCGTCACCCAACTGGGTCAACAGGCTCGCGTCGCCGCCCGGGCGCTCGCGCAGGCCAAACCCGCCCAGATCGACGCCGCCCTCAAGGCGATGGCCGCCGAACTGATTGCGGCGCAGCCTGTCATTCTCAACGCCAACGCCGCGGACGTCGCGGCGGCGAAGGCAGCCGGACAAACACCCGCGCTCGTCGACCGGCTCACCATGGATCCGGCACGGCTCGAGAAATGTGCTGAAGGCTTGCGGCAGGTCGCGGCCCTGCCCCACCCGCTCGGACACACCTTGCGCGAGTGGACGCAGCCCAACGGCCTGCAGATTGCCAAGGTTCGCGTGCCGATCGGCGTCATCGGTTTCATTTATGAGTCGCGTCCGAACGTCACCTGCGATGCCGCCGGACTGTGCCTGAAAAGCGGCAACGCCGTGATCCTACGCGGCGGATCGGAAGCCTTGCGTTCCAACCAGGCCATCGCCGCCGCACTTTCGAAAGGCATCGCGAGCGCAGGTCTGCCTGCCGCCGCCGTGCAACTGGTACCGGTCACGGATCGCGACACGGTGCGTCTGCTCGGCGAGGCCGTCGGACTGATCGACCTGCTGATTCCGCGCGGCGGACGCGGACTGATCGAGACGGTGGTCAAGAGCGCACGCATTCCCGTCATCAAGCACTACGATGGAATTTGCGCCCTCTACGTCGACCGGGCCGCGAATCTCGCCATGGCGGAAAATATCGCGATCAACGCGAAAATTTCCCGGCCCGGCGTCTGCAATGCCATCGAAACCCTGCTTGTGCATCGCGACGTCGCCCCGCAATTTCTCGCACAGGCCGGCAAATCGCTCACCGAACGCCGCGTGGAGTTGCGCGCGGAACCCGCCGCATTGGACGTACTGAAGAACGCCGGTGTGCCCGCGATCCCCGCCACCAAGGACGATTTCCGCACGGAATTTCTCGCACTCACGCTCGCCGTGAAAGTGGTCGATGACTGCGCCGCAGCCGTGGAACACATCGAAACCCACAGCTCGCATCACACCGATACGATCGTCACCGAGGACAAGGCCACGGCCGAACAATTCCTCGCCGGCGTCGATAGCGCCGTCGTGCTGTGGAACGCGTCGACGCGGTTCAACGACGGCTTCGAATTCGGTTTTGGCGCAGAGATCGGCATCAGCACCGACAAGCTGCACGCGCGCGGTCCGATGGGATTGGAGGAACTCACCTCCTACAAATACATCGTCCGCGGCGACGGCCAGGTCCGCGGCTAAACGGTTTTGCAGCCAATAACGATGGAACGCGACCTCCGGGCAGGTTGGGGAATTCGCAAGTCCTGAAAACGCGTCCGGAGGCCGCGTTCCACCCAAGAAAACTTACGGTCAGTTCGATTGCCATAGTTCTCGCTTACACTCGCCGTGGAGTTGTACCGGCAGTCTCCTCCCCGCGCGCTTCCATTGATGGCGCATCAAACGGGCTTGGGCTTACCCTGTTACGCGCAACCTACTTGCGAAGGTGGAACGCGACCTCCGGGCGCGTTGGGGGAATTCGCAAGTCCTGAAAACCCGCCCAGAGGTCGGGTTCCGCCCAAGAAAACTTACGGTCGGTTCGG
>JBEHXD010000389.1:0-5511 GCA_048498875.1 Verrucomicrobiota bacterium | reverse complement strand
CCCGGTCATCCGGGCTGAGCGGAGACTGCGTGCAATAAGTCGTGACACCTGCGCCGATCGCCGCGGGCGTGTTGGGCATCGTGCGTACGATATTGCGCGCCTTGGGAAAAGTACGGGCGAGGGTTGCCACCTTTTTCCCCGCGAGGAGCGAGACCACCAACTTGCCGGCGGTGAGCTCCGCGAGTTGGGGATCGGCGGCCGCGAGCGACTGGGGTTTGAAAGCGACGACCACGATGCCCGCAGGCTCAAGCAGCAGCGGCAGGGCGGGTTCGAAAACAATTCCCGTGGCGTCAGCCAATTTCCTCGCCGTCACGCCGCTTTTGCTGGTGCAGGCGATCTCGGCCGGCGCGTAGACTTTTTTCTCCAGCAGTCCGCGAATGATCGCGGAGGCGAGATTACCGGAACCAAGGAAGGCGACTTTGGGTGAGCTCATGGGTGTGGAACGATCGTTGATTGGAAACTAAAGCAGGGGAGGAATTGAGGTCCTTTTCAAATCACTAATTCATCGAGCCAGTCATTCCGAGCGAAGCGAAGTCTAGCCAGCAGGCTGGCATTACATTCACGCGCGTGATGGCAATGCCGTCCTGCGATACTCCTGTCGTTTTGACGACACTCTTTCCCATGGATCCTTCGCTGTGCTCAGGATGACGATGGGGGACGTGGTGAGGTGATTCCCACGCCAAAACAAAGATGACCTGAAGCCCGGCCGGAACGTCCGGCGGCCTCCCTCACATCATCTTATTCCGATCCAGCGGATGGCGCAGCGTGGCGATGGCGCCGCCGCCGGGGCGGCTGATAAGAGCGACCTCGCCGCCGAGATTGCGGAGTGAGTGGCGCGCCACGGTGAGTCCCATTCCGACACCGACCGTGTGCTTGGTCGACGTGAACGGTTCAAAAGCGTGGTCACGGATTTCCGGGTCGATGCCGTGGCCGCGATCCTCGACGTGGATGTAGGCGAATTTTCCTTCTTCCTGCTTGTCGACAATCTCGGTGCGAATGTTGATCACGCGTTTGTCGTCCGGCTCATCCTGGTAGCTTTCCCAGGCGTTGATCAGTAATTTGGAAAGTGCTTCCTCGAAGACCTCGACGTTGGTGTCTACCAGCGTCTCGGGCGCGGCGTGTTGCACGGTCACGGGCTGGTCGATCTTGTATTCGATTTGGTAGCGCTTGATGCCGCTGTCGACGACGCTCGTGAGTTTCGAGCGAACCAGTGGCGGCCGGTTTTTCACCACGAGATTGGTGAGCTGCTTGATGATCGAGACGATGCGGTTGACCGCGTCCTCGAGGTGCTGCGCATTCTTTTTAACCAGCTCCGGTTTTTCGTGGTATGCCTTGACGAGATCGACGTAGCCGATGACGACGCCGAGGAGATTGTTGAGATTGTGGGCGATGCCCTGCGTAACCGCGCCGATTGTGGCCGAACGCCGCGATTCGCCGAGGCGGCGCTGGAGATCGACGAGCTCGCGATTGATGGTGACAAAGCGCAGCTGCGTTTGCACGCGCGCCAAGGTTTCGTCGAGATCGATGGGCTTGGTGATGTAGTCGACCGCGCCGACTCCGAGACCCTCAATTTTTCCTTCTTTCGATGTGCGTGCGGTGATGAAAATAATCGGGATCGTCTTCGTTTCGTCGTTTGCCTGCAAACGCTGGCAGACTTCGATGCCGTCCATTTCCGGCATCATCACGTCGAGCAGAATCAAATCCGGTTTGTCGGCGGCGATCAGTTCAAGGGCTTCCTTGCCCGAGTACGCTGTGGTCACCACCATGTTTTCCCGTTCCAATTTGCGTTTGAGCAACTGAACGTTGATGGGCTGGTCGTCGACAACGAGAATCTTGGGTGCGGCCATACAGGGGATAAGCGAAGCGAAACGGGTTTGCGCGAACGTGGCAAGTGCCACTTGCACAACCAGCAAGGTATTTTGACAGGACGGCCTCTTTCGCCGGTGCAGCTAGGTGGCTTCAACCGGCGGCGGGAATTCCAGCTGGGGTGAATCCCCGGCTTTACGGGGATTGGGCCGGTCAACTGGCGCTGTTTTGTCGAAATGCGCGCACCGTATTTTTCATGAGCATGGTCACGGTCATGGGTCCGACGCCGCCGGGAACCGGAGTGATCTTCGAGCACAGCGGTGACACGGAGGGAAAATGGACGTCTCCGGTGAGGCGATACCCGGCTTTCTTGGTGGCGTCGGGCACGCGGTTCATGCCGACGTCGATGACGACCGCGCCGGGTTTGACCATGTCGGCGGTGACGAATTCCGGCTTGCCAATCGCCGCGATCAGGATGTCGGCCTGCCGGGTGAAATTGGCGAGATTGGCCGTCTGCGAGTGGCACATCGTGACGGTCGCGTTGGCCCAGGCCTTGCGCTGAACGGCGAGAAGAGCGGCGGGTTTGCCAACGATCAGGCTGCGGCCGAGCACGACCACGTGTTTGCCCGAGAGCGAGACGGCCGAGCGCTGGAGCAATTCCATGATGCCGGCGGGCGTGCAGGCAACGAAGCCGGTTTCATTTTCCTGCACGAGCTTGCCGAGGTTCAAGGTGTGGAAGCCATCCGCATCCTTGTGCGCGGCGATGCGACCGAAAACCGCGACTTCGTTGATGTGTTTCGGCAGGGGCGATTGCACGAGGATGCCGTCGACGGTGGGATCGTTGTTGAGCTGGTCGATCAGCGCGAAGAGCTCAGCCTGGGAAATGGTGACGGGCGGCAGGATGAGCCGGCTTTCGATGCCGATTTCGGCGGACGTCTTTTGCTTTTTCGTGACGTAGGAAACCGAGGCGGGATCATCGCCCACGCGGACGAGCGCGATGCAAGGTTTGCGGCCCTTGAGGGCGCCGACCTCGGCCTTGAGTTCAGCAATGATGTCCGCTGCGATTTTGTTGCCGTCGATGAGTTCCATGGTGGGAAAATAAAAAGGCCGGCCATTGCGGCCGGCCAAGGAAAATCAAAAATTATTTCAGCTGCATCGATTCGGCGGCAATCACGAGATCCTTGCCGTCGACGGTGTTCCGAATCGTGCCCGTGATGGCGATATTGCGGTCGATATACGCCTCAATCTTGTCGGTCAGCAGCAGACGTTTTGTGTCCACATAGGCGAAACGACGGCCCGTCGTGTCCATGAGCTGATAGTCATAGAGCGGGTTGGGATTGATGATGGGCCGCTTGGCGATCACGAAACGACCGGCGAACATGCGCGGCGTGTCGGCGGAGTTGCCATTCATTTGCACGGGCCGGCCGGCGGCGGTGGGTGAAGAAGGGGGGGCTGAGGGAGCGGCTACCGTAGTCGGAGAAGCTGCGGCAGTCGATGAAGCGGCAACGCTGGATGACGGGATGTTGGCGGTTTCCGCCGTGGCGATGAAGCCCTGGAGTTTCTTTTGGAGCTTCACCTGGCAATAATCACCGTGGAGGCCCGTGATTTCGATTTTGTCGCCGGTCGCTGCAATCGCGATGACTTGCGCGTCCTTTTTGGCCGTGGCGTAGATATTACTGCCGGGCTTCACATCGAGGGCCTTGGTGATGTCGCGGTTGTGGACGTAGGCCTCGATCGGGGTCGTCAGCTCGACCCGTTTCCAGCCGGCAGGCGCCTCGCCGACGACCGTGATCGCGTAGCCGCTCTTCAGTCGCGTAAGGACGGTGGATTTTGCATCGGCCTGCGCGAAGACGGCAGTGTCACTCGTGAGGATATCGGCGGACGCCAGGGTGGCGGCAAAGGTGAGGACGGCGGCTACTCCAAAACTACGAAGGAGGGGAACAAGTTTAGTTTTCATCGGGGAGTGAAGCCGCCTCGTCGCGATGATGCGAACGCGGAACGGCAAAGAGGGATTGGATTTCTTTCGTAGAAAGTTGTTTCACGCCGCGCAAAGGAATTCCTTTCAGGCGCAGCGCCCCGATCTGGTAGCGACGGAGACGGCGGACATCATGGCCAAGCGCGGTGAAGAGCTGGCGGATTTCGCGTTTCTTGCCGTGGTGCATGTGCACATCAAGTTCGGGCGAACTGCCGTCGGGCTTCGGGTTGACGAGGGCGGCGCGTTCCACCTTGAGGTGTTCGCCGTCGATCACCACGCCGCGCAGGAGCTGACGGACGCGACTCGCCGGGAATGGTTCCTCGAGGGAAACGTAGTAGCGTTTCACCACGAGATTGGAAGGATGCATCAGCTTGTGGGCGAGATCACCATCCGAGGTGAGAATCACCAGGCCCTCGCTTTCCTTGTCGAGCCGTCCCGCGCAAAACAAGCGCAGCCGCTGCCACTCGCGGGGCAGCAGGTCAAAGATGGTTTGCTCGGCATGTGGATCGCTGTTGCTGCAGACCACGCCGCGCGGTTTGTGCATGACGAGGGCGAGTTTTTGCTGTGCCTGCGGACGTACGGCCTTGCCCTTGACGCTGACCTTGTCCGTGCCGGGGACGACTTTTTGCCCCAGTTCGGCTTTCTCGCCGTTGACGTAAACTTCACCGGCCGCGATCAGCGCCTCGGCCGCCCGGCGGGAGCAGAGGCCGGATTCGGCAATGAATTTCTGAATGCGAACGGGTTCCATGTAGCTGGCTGATGTCACGCCTGATCGGGCGGAGCAATAGGAAAGCCTGAATTTTATGGCAGTAATGATGCTTGCAAGGAAGGAGAGGCTGGCGGCAAATCTTACCCTCAATCATGAGCTCGGCGCCTACTTCCTCACTGTACCACAAAGACCATCCGTTTCCCGCCCGGTTGACGGAAAACCGGCTGCTCAACAAAGCCGGTTCCCACAAGGAAACCCGCCATATCGTCGTGAACATCGCGGGCAGCGACCTGCATTACAAAGTCGGCGATTCACTCGGGGTGTTTCCGACCAACCGCCCGTCCGAGGTGGATGAGATTTTGCAGCGACTGGGTGCGACGGGCACGGAACTGGTGTCGCCGGTAATGTTGAAACTGCCGGCGCCGATTCCGGTGCGCGAGGCGTTGACCAGCCGGCTGGCGCTGGCCAAGCCGACGCGGAAAATGGTGGAGATTCTCGCGGCGAAAGCGACCAGCGACGCCGATAAAACGCGTCTCGCGACGCTGCTCGCTCCTGAGGGTAAGGACCAGTTGGCAGGTTACCTGGAGGACCGGGAATTTGTCGATTTGCTGACCGAGTATCCCAGTGCAAAACTGACGCCGCAGGAACTGGTCGACCATATGCGCAAGCTGATGCCGCGGCTTTATTCGATCGCGTCGTCCTCGAAGGTCTCCCCTCACGAGGTGCATTTGACGGTGGCGATTGTGCGCTACGAAACAAATCACCGCGAACGCGTCGGAGTGGCGACCACGTTCCTTTCCGACCGGGTGACGCTCGGCGCGACGCCGGTGCCGGTGTTTGTTTCCGATTCGCACTTTGGTGTGCCGGAGGACGGCGCGAAGGACATCATCATGGTCGGACCGGGAACGGGCGTGGCTCCCTTTCGTGCGTTCATGCAGGAGCGCGTCGCCACAGGTGCCAAGGGCCGCAACTGGCTGTTTTTCGGCGACCAGCACCGTGCGACCGATTACCTCTACGAGGA
>JBEHXD010000388.1:0-5527 GCA_048498875.1 Verrucomicrobiota bacterium | reverse complement strand
CACCTTTGTGTCCTTTGCTTTCCATTCACGTCCCGCTAGCGTTTCATCGTGAATCTCCGCCGCGCTTATCTTCTCACCGGACTTCTTCTCGCCGTCATTCTCGCAAGCCCTGGCCTGTCTGTTGCGAGCGCGGCAGCCGGCCTTGATTCGCCGTCGGGGATCCACCTTCTCCATCGGCGCGTGCTCATCCTGGGCGATAGCATCACGCAGGACGGTCGTTACGTAAACTATCTCGAGTATTATCTGCATCAGCTCTCACCCGCGGAAAAGACCAACATCATCAGCATTGGACTCTCCAGTGAAACGGTGTCCGGACTTTCCGAAAAAGGTCATCCGTTCCCACGTCCGTGCGTGTTGGAGCGTTTGGATCGCGCCTTGAAATCAACCACGCCCGACCTCGTGATCGCGTGTTACGGGATGAACGACGGCATTTACCACCCGCCCTCCGCCGAACGCCTGGCCGCCTTCAACCGGGGACTGGGGGAATTTATCAACAAGGTCCGTGCGACCGGAGCGACGTTGATTTTGCTCACGCCGCCGGTGTTCGACGCCGCGCCGATCCGGGCCAGAACGGTTTCGAAGGACGCAGCCGCGTTTGGTTATGAAAAGCCCTACGATAATTATGACGACGTGCTTGGCGAATTCGCCCGCGCCGAACTTTCGATCCAGGAAAAGGGCGTGATCGTGATCGATCTGCACAGCGCCTATTTGTCCACCCTGACCGCCCAGCGCACGAGCCAACCCGCATTCACCTTCGCTCCCGACGGCGTTCATCCCAACGACGAAGGTCATCGTCTCATCGCCCGCACCCTCCTGCAAAATCTGGGTTATGATTTACCCGCCGACTCGGCTGCGACGATTGAGGCCGACGCGACGTTCGCCCTGATCCGGGAACGACGCCAGTTGCGTTCCGAGGCATGGCTGCCGTTCGTCGGCTACATTCGCGGGGAAACTTTCAAATCGGCCTCCGTCAACGCCGCGGAAGTCGTCGCCGCCCGGCTGCAAAATCAGATTGATGCCTTCAGTCAAAAGTAGTCGTCACCAAAACAACCCGGTTGGCGTCTCCTCACCATGCGTCACTATCCCTCTCTCCTGCTAGGCCTCATCGCGGGTTTAGCCTCTTGCTCCTCGCCCGCCCTCTTTGCCGCTCCGGTCGACGTCCACGAAATTGAAAATCTTCGCCCTGCGCTCCCGACGATACCCAGCCGCGTTTTTTCGCTCACTGATTTTGGCGGAGTTGGCGACGGGCACGCCTTGAACACGGAGGCCTTCAAAAAAGCGATCCAGGCAATAGAGCAGGCGGGAGGCGGTCGTCTGGTCGTACCCAAGGGGAATTTTAAAACGGGGCCTTTCGCCCTTTGCTCGAATCTTGAACTTCATCTCGACGACGGAGCAGTGATTCAAGCCCCCGAAACCTTCGCCGAACTCGGTTTGCCCGATCCCGAGACGCTTCATTCCCAAGCCGAGGCCAGCGCAGTCAAAACCCCGGATCCGTTGATCAGCGGCCGGCACCTGCACGACGTTGCGATTACCGGTTCAGGGACCATCGACGGCAGTGGCGCCCACTGGTGGGCCTGGTCGGAACGTGCGGCTCGGGCTGCGCCCGCCGGAAGACTTGTTTATCGGCGGCCTCATTTGGTGGTCATCAACGGTTGCGAGCGCCTGCGGGTGGCGGACGTCACCCTCAGCAACTCTTCGATGTTTCATCTGGTTCCCCGGGACATTCACGATCTCACCATCGAACGGGTCAAGGTTCGCGCGCCGTTCAATGCGCCAAATACCGATGCGATTGACCCGGGTCCGGTCACCAATGCGTGGATTCATCATTGCGACATCGATACCGGAGATGACGACATCGTGATCAAGTCCGGCGGCCACAACGTGCTGATTGAGGACTGCAAAATCACCCACGGTCACGGTATTTCCATCGGCTCTGAAACTTCGGCCGGTGTCAGCGGCATGCTGGTCCGCCGCTGCACTTTCACGGACGCCGACAATGGAATTCGCATCAAATCCATGCGCGGAGCCGGGGGCCTGGTCGAACGGATACGGTATACCGACATCACCATGAAAGACGTGGCGAACCCCATCACGCTTCAGCTGAACTACGTCGATAACAACCGTCCCAATTTCAAGGGTGACCCAAAAAAGATTCCGGAGATCCGGGATATTCTCATCGATCACGTCACCGCCACCGGCGCGCGCAATGCCGGAAAGATCATCGGTATTCCCGAACGCCCGATCAGCCGGGTGACGCTCGAAGACGTCACGATCATCGCCGAAACCGACCTTGTCGTCGAGGATGCCGAGCCGCCTGTCCTCACCCGCGTGACCCGCACCATCAAACCCGGCGTCGCGCCTGCAAAGATTCCCGGGGAGCACTAGTTCCCGGAAATTCCAACGAACCGGATTCAGACGAGATCCAAACGCAGCCCATCATAGGCGAGCTCAACGCCGGGAGGCAGTTTCCCATTCCAGACGGTGTGGTCCACATTGTGGGTGAGATGAGTGAGGTAAGTTAGCGGGGCGGCGATTTCGGCCGCTACCGCACAAGCTTCCTCAATATTCATGTGAGTGGGATGCGGATCGATCCGCAAACCGTCCAGACACACTGCGTCAGCGCCTCTGGCCAAAGCCACCGCCTCGCGGGGCACGCGCTTGCAGTCGGAATAATAAACGAACTTTTTCCCCGAGGATTTTTCGTCGAAGACGAGGCCGAGCGTATTGATGCCCCCGTGCGGCAAAAGCGTGGAACGAATCGTTCCCTGGGGAAATTCCAGCACGGGTGGCAACGTCACCAGCTTGAATGCCGCATATCCCTTGGTCAGCGGCCGCTCGGTGATCGCATAGGGAAAAATCGAAAGCACCCGCGACAACCCCTCTTCCGTCGAATATACGGTCAGCGCCGTGCTACCGTGCAAGTCACAGAACCGCCGGAGATCATCCATGCCTGTGATATGGTCATTGTGGCCATGAGTAAGGATAAATACATCGAGTTCCCTGATTTTCTCGCGAAGGCATTGCAGACGGAATTCCGGCGCCGCATCGACCTGAATGTGCAGCCCGTCCATCACCACGTGAATGGATGACCGCGTGCGGCGATTGCGCACGTCGGTTGACGTGCATACCGCACAATCACATGCAATCATAGGCACACCCTGAGATGTACCCGTACCCAGAAAAACAACCTCCATAGATCCCATATGGAAAGACCGGGATGTAATCTTTAGCAAGAGCTCCCCGTCCAAACGCCTGGCGAGCCATGATTACCGTCAAATAACCATGAAAGCCCCGCTGCCTCCCGATGCACCTCGCACCTCCACTGGTGGCGTTAAACCCACATCAACCCAATGGCTCGAACGGCCTGCAGGGCTGATTCGCTATTAGCCTGTAAAACTGGCCTGATACATCCTTTTCCCGGAAAGCCGGGATTCTTTTTTCAAGATTTCCATGTCAGAAGGAGCACCGAAAAGCCTGCACACCCACCGATGCCACCTGAACGCATCGATTCACCGCCCAATCCACTCAAGCCCGTGAACCAATCCCATTTTCTTCGCCCCGGCTTTCTGCCCCAAGTGCTCATCCTGTGGTTGTTCTTCCTGGCAACTGCATTGTCGGTTCACGCTGCTCCCCTGATCGACACCCAACCGCAGGCAGTCAGAATCTATGCGGGCACTGGCACCACCTTCGCAATCGCCGCTCACGGCACGGCCCCGGTGGGTTACCAATGGCAGCTCTCGACCAACAGCGGAGCCGCCTGGTCCAACGTGGCCTCAACCCCACCCTATGCCGGAGGCACTTCGGCGACACTTACGATCAGCGCGGCAACAACCGCGATGAATGGCTATCAGTTTCGTTGTACCGTCACCGATACCACAGGCTCCGTCGCCAGTTCGGCGGTGATACTCACGGTCGATCCTGCAATCGGTTCACCGGTTTTCGCCACCCAACCGGTGGCGACCAGCATGGTGACAGGAACCACCGCTTCATTCTTCAGCGTGGTCAGCGGCAATCCGACGATTTCCTATCAATGGCAGCGGTCGATCAACAACGGCTCCACCTGGACCAGCCTGACTGCTGACGGCGTTCATACAGGAACAACCTCAGCGATACTGACCATCAACAATGCCACCATGGCAATGTCCGGCTACCGTTTCCGCTGCATCGCCACCAACGGCGTCGGCTCAACCACCAGCAAATCCGCCACGCTGACGGTGACCGCAACTGCCATTGCCCCCACGATCACCACCCAGCCGCAGGCCGCCACCACCAATACGGGAGCCAGTGTCACCCTCAACGTAGTGGCTGCAGGATCAGCGCCATTCGCGTATCAGTGGAAATTGAACAATAACCCGATTTCCGGGGCAACGGAGAGCAGCTACCCCATCGGCCGCGCAACCAAGAGCCGGGCCGGCAACTACACCGTGGTGGTAAGCAATGCCGCAGGGTCGGTCACCAGTGCGACCGCAACCCTGATCGTTCTCGCTTCGACCTACAGCGATTTTAACGGGGACGGCCAGTCCGACATACTCTGGGAAAATACCTCCACGGGCGAGCATGGATTGTACCTGATGAGCGGCAACACCTACGCGGGATGGATTGATTTGGGAACCACCTCGACGCAATGGCACGTGGCCGGAACCGGCGATTTCAACGAGGACGGACAAGCCGATCTGCTCTGGCAGAATAGTGTGACCGGCGAACGGAAAATTTCCCTGATGAACGGCACCACCCTCGCGCAGGAAGTGAACCTCAATCCCGTGGCGATCGACTGGCTGATGGTTGCAACGGGCGACTTCAATGGCGACGGCCAGTCCGACATTGTCTGGGAAAACACCGTCACAGGTGAGCGGAGCATCTATTTGATGAGCCACACGACGGTCGCAGGGTACGTCAGTCTCGGAATCACCTCGATGCAGTGGCATATTACCGGAACCGGTGATTTTAACGGAGACGGCCAGTCCGATATCATCCTGCAAAACTACACCACCGGCGAGTGTCGGATCTGGGTGATGGACGGAACGTCGGTCAGCAGTGTGGTTTCCCTGGGCATGTCGGATCCCTCCTCCCACGTTGCCATGATCGGTGACTACAATGCGGACGGCAAACCGGACATTGTCTGGCAAAACATCACCACCGGTGAGCGCTTCATCACATTAATGAACGGCACGATTGTATCCAGCCGGCCATCGCTTGGCATCGTGGGCAACGAATGGGTGATCGGGCCAGTCGTCTCGGTTCCTGTTTTTGCCGCGGCGAATGGAACCGGCCAGGCGAGTTTTGTCACCCAAAACAGCGCCACCGGCGAACGTCACGTGGCCGTCATGCAGGGGACGGTGATCTACCGCGAAACCTCCCTGGGAGCGGTATCCAACGACTGGGTCATTACCTGTTCCGGCGATTTCAATGGAGACGGTCAGATGGATCTGCTGTGGGAAAACACCGTCACCGGAGAACGCGGGTTTTATCTGATGAATGGATCCACCTTCTCCAGCTGGCTCAGCCTGGGCATCATTCCGGTCCAATG
>JBEHXD010000387.1:0-5527 GCA_048498875.1 Verrucomicrobiota bacterium | reverse complement strand
CCAGCACGCGCTCGGCCGCCGCCTGACAGTTTCCGAGCATTTGCAGGAAGTGACGGCTTCCGCGGCAGAGGTGGCCCGGCCGATGTTCTTCGGGGTTGTCATCATCACCCTGGTCTATGTGCCGATTCTGGCGCTCGCCGGCGTGGAGGGAAAAATGTTCCGGCCGATGGCCCTCGCGGTGATGCTCGCGATCGGTGGGGCGCTCGCGCTGGCGCTCACGCTCATGCCGGCACTCAGCGCGTGGTTGTTGCGCGGAAAAATCGACGAACGTGACAGCGCACTCGTGCGGGTGGCCAGGACGGTTTACGCGCCGCTGTTGCGGGGAGCATACCGGATTCGCTGGCTGGTGGTGATTGCGGCCATCGGACTTTTTGCCGGTGCCGGGTGGGTCTTTACCCGCCTGGGCGCTGAATTTATCCCCCAACTCGATGAGGGTGCCGTCACGATTCAGATGATTCGCGGCAATAGCGTCGGTCTGGGGGCATCACTGGAATTGCAGGAGCAAACCGAGAAATTCCTGCTGCAGCGGTTTCCGGAGATCAGTCATATCTACAGCCGGATCGGGACGGCGGAGATTGCCACCGATCCGATGGGCCCGAATCTTTCCGACACCAATGTCTTCTTCAAACCCGTTGCCAGCTGGCGCCAGGTGGACGGAAGGCCGATGGCGAAGGACGACCTGCTCGACCTGATGCGACGGGAATTGACCGCGGGTGTGCCCGGTCAGATCTACCTGTTCTCCCAGCCGATCAAGATGCGTTTTGACGAAATGATGGCCGGGGCGCGGGCGAGCCTCGTGGTCAAAATCTACGGTGAAGACTTCACTCAACTGGAACAACTCGCGACCGCCACGCGTGACCTCCTGCGCACCATTCCCGGGGCGGGCGACGTCGATTTCGAGGCACTCGGACGCGTGCCCACCCTGGAAATCACGCCGAAACGGGAGGCGTTGCGCCGGTTGAATCTTCACGCCGACGAAATCAATCACGTGGTCAGTGCGGCCCTGGCGGGCGAGGAGGCGGGCACGTTGATGGAAGGCGACCGCCGTTTCGAGGTGGTGTTGCGTCTGCCGGAACATCGCCGGCTCGATGTCAAAGGCTTGCGACAACTTCCCGTCGTCGCGGAGAACGGAGTGCAGGTGCCGCTCGAGCGCATCGCGGACATCAATGTCGTTGACCGGATTTCCTCCATTTCCCGCGAGGACACGCAGCGGCGCGTTGCGATCCTCGTGAACCCAAGGGGTCGCGACATGGACAGTTTTGTGCAGGATGCGGCGGCGCAGTTGCGTGCGAAGGTGAAATTTCCGCCCGGCTATTATTTCGCCTTTGGCGGACAATTTGAAAACCTTGAGATGGCGCGCACCCGGCTTGCCGTGGTCGTGCCGGCCGCGCTTGCCCTGATCTTTGTCCTGATCTACGCGAGTTTCAGCCGCCTGCGCCAGGCCGCGCTCGTGTTCATCTGCGTCCCCCTCGCCGCGACCGGTGGCGTGTTCGCCCTCGCGCTGCGCGGCATGCCGTTCACGATTTCCGCGGCGATTGGATTCATTGCACTCTCCGGCATCGCGGTGCTCAACGGGATCATGCTGGTGAGCTTTATCAACCTGCTGCGCCATCGCGGACGTTCGACCCGCGACGCCTGCACGGAAGGCACGCTGACGCGACTGCGGCCGTTGCTCATGACCGCGCTGGTCGCTTCATTCGGTTTTGTACCGATGGCGATTTCCCACGGTGCTGGCGCGGAAGTGCAGCGACCGCTCGCGACCGTTGTGATTGGCGGCATTGTCACTTCCACCTTTCTCACGCTCCTCGTCCTTCCAGTCCTTTACGACTGGGTGGAGGGGCGTTCGTCGACATCCACGTCAAACCCATCCTCTCCATGAAAATCAAATCCATCCTCCCCGCCGTCGCCGGCCTGTGCAGCCTTGTTTCGCTTTTCGCTAGCGAAAAAATCGTCGCAGGACCCAGCGGCGGACGTCTGCTCGATGCCGAACCACAAAAGGCGGAGTTCTTCGTGACCGCTGACCGCAGAGTCGAAGTTACTTTTTATGACGCCGCATTGAAGCCGGTGGCTCCCACCGGCCAGGCCGTAACGGTAACCGCTGAGCCGGCCACCGGCAAAACCACGCTTGAGCTTGAAAAGACCGCGAATGGCTTTGTCTCCAAAACGGCCCTGCCGGCGGGCGAACCCTACCGTGTGGTGGTGCAGGTCCGCGAAAAACCGGATGCAAAGCCGAAGAATTTTCGGATCGATCTCAATCTGCAGACATGCGGCGAATGCAAAAACGCCGAATATGCCTGCACGTGCGAAGGACACTGATCGCACCCGGCGGTCCGTTCAATCTGTGTAATGCTCCTGTACCTTGTCGACAAGGTGTCGAGTGATCGCGGGTGCTGCCCGGTTGAGCGCCCGCTTCGGGATGGGGGAAAGGCAAAGTGCTGGAGGAGCGCCGAGGCGGCGGATTTATCTGCAGCGAGGGGGAAGCGGAGTGTTTGCGCGTGGTGGAGATCGCGTAGCGACATTACCTTGACCGCCCATAAAATGGAGCTCTACCGGACGGGGCAGAGCTAGAAGAATTCGAGCGCAGCGAGCGTCAGATCTGACACCGATTGGTCGTTGGACCAAATTGGACCTTCGTGAGCCTACCCACTTGACCGTGCATTGAGTAAGATGCGGTAGTGGTAAAAGACCTCCAAGACGCGTTTCCAGAGTCCGCCATTCCGGCTGCGGACGGTCTTCGCGTCGTATTTCGAGGAATCCCCGCGAGCGATTTTGTTGATCCATTCTCAGATGCGACAGTCTTTCGTCATCGCGACGCACTTCGCTTCGAGCGAGTATTCACATGGGAAGACCTTGCCAGATTTGGCGACCCAGGTGTTGGGCTGCGCCCGAAAGGAATTGTCATGCATCCCGCGAGAGTCGGGTCGACTCTAGTGGTGGCTTGCCTGCGTTGTGTCGACGGGCTTGTGCCCTATTCGGAGCCGATGGCGATCAATGACCTGCTTACTCCAGAATATCCGAAACCGGAAGCGTGGACCCGAAGCTTCCTGATCACGGCGCTTCGGTTGGTCGTCGATCTATTGGGGCGACACTCGAAGGGATCGTTTGTGCTCAAATTGCGCAGTTGGAACTGCCTGTTTGCTGATTTGATTTGTGAAGCTTTTCCTACGGTCCCTTGGATTTTTGCCGTTCGTGACCCATTGGAGATAGGGGTCTCCCTGGAGAGAAAGCCCCCGACTTGGATGCGAACTCGGAGCCTTGCCGTGAATCCTTTCCTACCATTTGTGCGAGATCCGAACGCGCATCAAACAACCGAGCGATATTTCGCCTCTATGTTTCGTTCTTTCTGCGAGAGCATTGAAAAGTTGGCGCCGGGGCGCGGATTGTTGATTCGATATGAGAATCTTCCGCAAGCGATTTGGGAATCCATTGGACCTCATTTTGAAATCCCGATCTCCAGCACATCGATCCTGCGAATCCAAACTACCGCACTCATTGATGCAAAGAGCGCTTTTGGTGTGCCCCGGGTTTTCCGCCCCGACGCCGATCAAAAACGCCGGGAGGCATCGCTTATACTCCGAGCGGCTGTAGACGAGATCGCCCTCCCTGCGCTCCTCAAGCTCGAAGCTTCACTTCGGAAAAGCAAACTTGCATATGAATGACGTAGTAATCTCAGCGACAAAGATTGAGCCGTCTGAGCGCCCAATCGAAATTGTAGAGCGAAAAGGCGTGGGTCATCCGGACACAATGTCGGATGCGCTCGCCGAGTATCTTTCGTGCGCTTATTCAAACTACACGCTTGCTAAGTTTGGCGCTGTTTTGAGACATCAGTTTGATAAGGTTGCGTTAATGTGCGGGCGCGCTCGAGTCGTTTTTGGTGGAGGCGAGTTGCTGGATCCAATCCGAATTCTGTTAAATGGTCGTGCTTCCGCCCGCTTGGGAAGCGAAGAAATCCCTGTTCGCGATATTCTAATTGATGCTACGAGATCATTTTTTCGCGATCGTTTTCCAATGCTCGATTTCGAACGAGATTTCAAAATCCTGTATGAGGTCCGCACGGGACACCACATCACAACGGGAGGAATTTTCGAACGGACAGAAGAGGTCCGTTCCGCTACCGCTGCAATTCATCACCGGTTTCACCCGCGCTCACTGAGCGATTTGCCAGAAACGCACAAAGTTGAAGCGAACGACACTTCAGCGGCTGTTGCATGGGCGCCTTATAGTCCACTTGAACGGGCGGTCCTCGTAATCGAAAGCAAGCTGAACAGCGGGGCCTTCAAGTCAGACCATCCTTGGGTCGGTTCGGACATCAAGATTATGGCAGTTAGACGGGGCGACCGTGCTTCGATGGTGATCGCGGTGCCCCTGCTCAGTTCATTGATTCCCTCAGGAGAGGTCTATTTCGAACGGCTCAAGCAAATCGAAGAGCAAGTTCGACGTCTTTTTGGAGAGTGCGCTCCGAGATACCAATTGGTCGAATTAATTCTGAACTCTGGCGACAATCTTGGGGCAAGAAAGCTCTATATGAATTTTTGTGGTTCCTCGATTGAAAGCGGCGACGAAGGGATGGTTGGTAGGGGTAATCGAATCGGTGGGATTATCGCGCCATGCCGGCCGATTTCAATGGAAGGGATCGGCGGTAAGAACCCAAGATATCACGTTGGCAAAGTTTACTCGGCAGCCGCTTTCGATGTCGCGCAGCGACTTCACTTGGAGTTAGGATATTCGACGAATGTTTTTCTGGTGAATCGGATGGCGGAGCCACTCTCGACGCCGTGGTTCGCCACAGTAGAAACTTCGAGTAATCAAACCGATTCAAACGCTATCGCACGGATCGTGGGAGAAACTCTCTCTGATATGGAGGGTGTTACCCGCCGTATTTTGCGTGGCGCATATCCTCTTTTCTGATGATCGAACCCAGTATTATTATCCAACGTCTCAACGCGTCGGTGCGTGTGTCTGGCGACCCTCGCTCCTTGGAATGGGTGATGCTAAAGGGACGGTCGTATTTTGAGTTTCCTGAGCGGCCGGAATCGAATCGGACTTGGACGATTGTTGCGGGTGCGGAACACGCTCCTGACCTCAAATGGGAAACTCACACGCGTGGCGCCGGAGTAGAAAAAGTGGCCTATTGGTTCAGCCGGGAACAACAGGTCATTGTGATCGATGCGATAGCGGGCGCCTGGAGGAATCTATGGACCCTCCGGCTCGTTCGCGATCTGCTTCGCTGGCAGCTCTTTCATGCGGGTGCCGTCTTTGTTCACGGTGGATTGTTCGAGCATGAAGGCCGTGGCTTCCTGCTGATTGGCCCGAGTCGAGCCGGCAAGACGACGCTATTGGTGCGATTGATGCAAATCGCCGGTAATGCACTGATAGGGGAGGACGACCTAACGCTTGTGCCGGCTCCAGATGGACAACAACAATTGGTGTTAAAGAAGTTTTATATGTGGTAAAAATTGGTGGCAACATCATAGACGATGAAGAAAAGCTTTCAAAATTTTTGACCATGTTTGCCAATCTCTCTTCC
>JBEHXD010000386.1:0-5531 GCA_048498875.1 Verrucomicrobiota bacterium | reverse complement strand
ATGCCTGGATCGAGGCCGCTCGTGTTGCCGCCGGAATGTTTGGCAACCGGCTTGGGCTGATGGGGCATTAGTATAGTGGCATGCTCGACATCCAGTCGGACCTCACTCTGCATTGTGCGACGTTTGGGACTCATATTGAGCACATTGAGGTGGGCCGGTTGACCGAATTGCGCCGAACCCTTTCCGGTGACAAGGTCGCGCTGCGGGAGACTGAATTCCGCGCGATTTTTGATATCCAACCGGATTGTTCGCCGAATGATTTGCATGAAGCCGCGCGGACGAGCGTGGCGCTCGATCAGCTGGTGGAGGAATATCGCCTCGGTTCGCTGGCGTATTTCTATCAGGGCACCGGCATCCCCGGGAACGAGCAGACGATTGCGACCATCATCCTCGGTACTTCACTCCTGACCGGACGGGGTGTGCCGGTTGCCGGCGAATACGAAGTGAAGAACGCACAGGCGATGAAAATTATGGACCTGTTTGGCGCCGGCGGTTCGTTCACGGAATACTACGCGATGGATTTCAAGGACGATGTGGTGCTGATGGGCCATGATGGCCCGGGGCACCTCGCCATTGCACAGGGTAGGACAAAGGTTCGTCCGCTCACCGTTTATCACGGCAAGGTCGGAGGTGGCTTGTCGGTCGAGATGGCGGTACGCCATGGGCCGGTCACGTTGCTCTCCGTGATCGAGGCGCCCGGCGGCCGACTCGCGCTCCTCTGTGCCGAGGCGGAATCGATGCCGGGTCCAATCCTTGAGATCGGCAACACGAACAGTCGCTACCGTTTCACGTGCGGCGCGCGCGATTTCGTGACGCGCTGGAACAGCCATGGTCCCGCGCACCATTGTGCCGTCGGCGTCGGGCATATTACCGGGAAAATCTCCAAGCTGGGTGCGCTGCTGGAGCTGGAAGTGATTCGCGTTTGCTGACTCCGTCCCATGACACCGAATCCCTTTCTTGGCGTAATCTTACACTGGTTGGGTGGCCTTGCTGCCGGAAGTTTCTATCTGCCCTACAAAGCCGTGAAACACTGGTCATGGGAAACCTCCTGGCTGGTGGGCGGCTTTTTTAGCTGGATTGTTCTGCCTTGGATTTTTGGTCTGTCGTTGACCCATGATCTGGTCGGTGTGCTCGCGCATGCACCGGGACGGGTTTTGTTCTGGGCTTGGTTCTTCGGTCTTCTTTGGGGGTTGGGCGGGCTGACGTTTGGTCTGACCATGCGTTATCTCGGCATGTCCCTTGGTTACGGCGTGGCGCTCGGCATCTGCGCGGTGGGTGGCACGCTGATCCCGCCGGTGTTCAAGGGTTCGTTCGGCGCGATCGCCGGAAGTCCGGCCGGCCGGCTGACATTGCTCGGCGTCGGGGTGTGCGTTGTGGGCATTGTTTTTTCCGCGCTCGCCGGATTGAGCAAGGAGCGGGAACTTTCAGAGGCGGCGAAGAGGGAATCCGTCCGGGAATTCAACTTCCGGAAAGGCATCGCGGTCGCCTTGTTTTGCGGCGTGATGAGCGCCTGTTTCGCCTTTGGGTTGGAAGCGGCCGCGCCGCTGTCCGCGTTGTCGCTCGCCGCCGGGACGCCGGTGCTGTGGAGCGGCCTGCCGAAGCTCGTGGTCGTCCTGCTCGGCGGCTTTACCAGCAATGCGGTGTGGTGTGTGGCCCTAAATTGGCGCAATCGCACGGGCCACGAATATCTGGCCTCACACACGCGGGCGGGTGGGGAGGTTCCACGGCTGGCCAATGGGTTGCTGTGTGCGCTCGCGGGCGCGACGTGGTATTTCCAGTTCTTCTTCTACACCATGGGTGAAACGCAAATGGGCGCCTATGCTTTCAGTTCGTGGACTCTCCACATGGCGGGCATCATCATCTTCAGTACAATCTGGGGCCTGGTACTTAAGGAGTGGCGTGGCACCAGCCGGCGTACGCATGGGTTTATTGTCGCCGGCATTGCGGTGCTTATCGTGTCCACGCTGGTCATCGGCTACGGCAATTTCTTGGGGACTCGCATTCCCCATTGAATCTCCTTCCGTGTCCACGGAGTGGATCGTGCGTGACGTGCGAGACACACTTTACCGTCACGCGTCTGGGATGTTTACGGTCTGATATTGGGCTCCAACCTGAAGGCATGCCCCTTTTCCGAGCTGTTCGTTTGCTGTGTTGGCTTTTTCCATTATCCACCGTGGCAGGTCCGGCGACCACGATCACGGTTTCGCTCGATGTTCCGGGCAAGGCGATCAGTGCCGATCAGCCGGGAATTTTTTTCGAGGATCTCAGCCACGCGGCCGACGGCGGACTGTATGCCGAGCTCGTTCAGAATCGTTCGTTTGAATATCAGGCGATTGAGCAGCCCACCTGGAATAATCTGACCTCGTGGGAACTGATCAATCGTTCCGGCAAAGGATCGCTCGGGGTTGATGCGGCCTTTCCTCTTCATCCCAACAATCCTCACTATGCGGTGCTGGCCGTCGAGGCGCCGGGCGAGGGCGTGGGTCTGGCGAACAATGGTTATGGCGGCATTTCCGTTTCCGCAGGGGAAAATTATGAGCTGAGTTTTTTTGCCCGGGAGAATTTCTTCGGCGGACGCTGGACCGACATCGGCAAGAGCGGAAAACTTCCGCTGCACGCCCGATTGGAAGACAAAAACGGTGAGGTACTCGCCGAAGCGTCATTCGAAATCGCGGATCGCGAGTGGAAACGATTTTCCGCCACGCTCACCGCGCGTCGCACCGATCCCGCTGCGCGCCTCGTGCTCCTGGCCGGTGCCCGGGGCGGAATCGCCTTCGATGAAATTTCGCTCTTCCCGCAAAAAACCTTTCGCGGACACGCGAACGGTCTTCGTGCGGATCTCGCGCAGACCATTGCCGATTTGAAACCGCGCTTCATGCGCTTTCCCGGTGGCTGCCTCGTTCACGGCAATGGCCTCGGCAACATGTATCGCTGGAAAGACACGATCGGTCCCATCGAGCAACGACGCCAGCAGGCGAATCTCTGGGGCTATCACCAGTCGGTCGGTCTGGGCTACTTCGAATACTTTCAATTTTGTGAGGACATCGGAGCCAAACCGCTGCCCGTCGTTCCCGCCGGCGTGTGTTGCCAAAACTCCGGTCACGGCATCGGTCAGGCCGGCCTGCCACTCGTGGAAATGGACGCGTACATCCAGGATGTCCTCGACCTGATCGAATGGGCCAACGGTCCCGCTACGTCGACTTGGGGCGCGAAACGCGCGGCGGCGGGCCATCCCGCCCCGTTCGGACTCAGGTATCTTGGCATCGGCAACGAGGACCAGATCACCCCGGTATTTCGCGAGCGGTTTAAACTCATTTATGATGTCTTAAAGGCGAAGCATCCGGAAATCACTTTTGTTGGCACCGTCGGTCCTTTCCCTGATGGCGAGGATTTTGACCAGGGCTGGAAATTCGCCGGCGAAACGAAAGTCCCGATGGTGGATGAGCACTACTACAAACCGCCGCAATGGTTCTGGGATAATCTTTCGCGTTACGATCGCTACGACCGCAATAAATCGAAGGTGTACGTTGGCGAGTACGCCGCCCACGACGAGAAGCGGCGCAACACGCTGCGCTCGGCGATCGCGGAGGCCGCTTTCCTCACCTGTATCGAACGCAATGGCGATGTGGTGCACCTCGCCTCGTATGCGCCGTTGCTGGCGCGCCGCGAGCTTACCAACTGGGCGCCCGATTTGATCTACTTTAACGCCACGCAGGTTTTCCCGACGTTGAACTACACGGTGCAGCAATTGTTCGGCCTCAATCATGGCGATTTTTATTTGCCCACGACGATCGAGCCCGTGGCCAAGGGCGTCAGACTTTCGGCGTCCACGGTCCGCGATAGCGAGAGCGGTGACGTGATTTTGAAAATCGTCAACGGTGACGACACGCCCCACGCCTTGTCCCTTCGCTTCGGCAATGCCGCACACTTGCCGGCCACCGCGGTGCAGACCGTTTTGACCGGTGCCTCGGGCGACATCGCCAACGAAGACAATGCACCGCCGGTCGCGATGCCCAAAGTCACTACGATTTCCTTGTCGTCCGAATTGCCCTACGAAGCCCCCGCCAATTCGCTCACGATCCTGCGCTTCAAGGCGAAGTAACTGGAAACCGGTTGCCCGCGAATCACGCGAATAGACACGAATTGAATAATCTGCCTGATTTCGCGTCAATTCGCGTGATTCGCGGGCAGTTCAGTTTGTTTGGCTTCTTCGAAGTTGCGACAAGGCGCACTGAAGCGATACGTTCCGGAATCGATCTCATACACCGCGCAACCGGCCTCTTCGCGGAGAAACCGGACGTGGGGTGAAGTCGCCGCGGGGCGTCCGTTCTCCCGCACATCTTCGCTGTGTTCCGCCGGAATACAAACCGTCGCCGTTGCATTGGGTGGAATTGAGACGTCCAGCGTGAACCGGTCGTTTTCGCGACGCCAAGCCGTGGTGATCGGTCCGCGCACGGATTCGTAGCGACCTTTCACCCAGGAAAGATTTCCTACTACCGTGGGTTTGATAATCACCTGACGAAATCCAGGCGACGCTTCGTCGGGTGCGATTCCGGCAAGGTCGTGGTAGAACCACTCATTGATCTGGCCGAGCATGAAATGATTCTGCGAACCGAAACTGCCGACGCCGCCGTCCCACTTTTCCGTCAGCGCCGTCGCGCCGACTTTGAGCTGGTAACCATAGCCGGGCTTTTCCGACTGGTTGTTCATGTCGAAAATTACCCCGGAGTGTCCTTCGAGCGCCAGCGCTTGCAGCAGGAAACGATAACCCACATCGCCGGAGGTAAACGCGTTGCCGCGGGCGCGGATGTCGGCGACCAATGCGTCTGCCAGCCGGCGGCGATGCTCCGGCTCGACGAGGCCGAACACGAGCGGCAGCGCGCAGGTGGTTTGCGAACCCGTGGCGTAGGTACCGGTGTCTGCATGAAAGAATTTTGCATTGAAGGCCGCACGGATGGCCTGCGCCTGTTGAGCGAACCCTCGCGCGTCGTCCGATTTCCCGAGCACGTTGGCCACCTGGCTCATGACGAGCTGGTCGTAATAATAAATCGCCGTGGCGGTAAAGGACACGGGAGTGAGCTGTGAACCCCAGGGCGGCTTGGGTCCGAGATCGTACCAGTCGCCAAGCCCGGATTCGATCAGATGGTCCCTGGCTGTTGAGTCGAGAAAGGCGACGTAGCGTTTCATCCGCTCGTAATAATCAGCGAGCAGCGACTTGTCCCCGGCGAAGAGATACTGTTGCCACGGCACGAGAACGAACGCGCTGCCCCATTCCGGGGAATTGCGGAAGCCGTTCTTCAGATCCTCCGGGCCGGCGACGAAAAACTCCGGAGCGATGTTGGGCACAAAACCATTTTCCAGTTGAGCCCCGGCCATGTCATTCATGCCTTTCCGGAAAAGCGAAAGGAGATCGAAGTTGTAGCGCAGGGCAGGCCCGTTGAGGTGGTACTGCTCGAGCCAGCCCATCTTTTCGCGATGCGGACAATCCGTGATAATGCTCACCAGATTGCTGCGCTGGGCCCAGCGCACGA
>JBEHXD010000385.1:0-5539 GCA_048498875.1 Verrucomicrobiota bacterium | reverse complement strand
GTTATCCTGTCTCTCACTTCTGCTCCGCGGGGTGAGGGCACCCCGCCCACAAGAAAACCAAACTTCGGCTGAAGCTTTTAAATATTTCCCGGAAGCGTGGCACATGAGCGAATTGCGCCGACGGAACGAACCTCACTCTGGTGAGTCAAGCGATATTCGGTCACCTCTAAACTCGGCCCTTGCGTACCCGATGATTATCGGTGCATCACATCCGCGCTTAAAAAAACGCGCCCCAGTCGCTTCCCACGTGATCAAATCGCCCCGCTCTTTCTCCGTCGCCTGGATTGCCATTCCGCTGTGTGCGTTGGGATTTCTCCTCTGGATGAACGTGGTCCGCATCCGGCACATCGAGTCCGTGTCCCTGCTCGGCGGAGGCAGCGAGAAACCGCCGGTCGCGGTCTCTGCGTCAGCCGCGCCCGATTCTGCAGCCGGCAACCACCTGATCGTCCCCGAGCAGCTCACGGAAAGTTATCATTGGCTCGCGCAGACCCAACTCATGTTCAACCGCGGCGAATGGCGGGTGCGGCATATCGACTACGAAAATGTTCCGGAAGGCCGCACGGTGCACACTTCCTCGCTCTACCGTTGGTGGCTCGGCTCGCTCGCGTGGGGCGATCATCTGATGTCAGGTCGTTCACCAGCCCAAGCCGTGGAACGGGCCGCACTCATCGCCGATCCGATTCTGCACTTTCTGCTCTTCCTTGGCGCCACTGCGCTGGTCGCGTGGCGGTTTGGCGTTTTGCCGGCGATGCTGTTTTCAATCGGTTGCGTCACCCTCTTCCCGTTCGCCGCCGGGTATCTTCCCGGCGCGCCCGACGACCGCGGCCTGACGCAGATTTTTGCACTCGGCAGCGTGCTGTTGCTCGCGGCCGGAGTAAGGACAAGTTCAGCGCCGGACGACGGCGGAAAGTCGACACGACGCTGGTTCAGCCTCGCCGGAGTGGTGGGCGGAATTGGCTTGTGGCTCAGCGTTTCGGTTCAAGGTCCGGTCCTGGTGGGTGTCATTGCGGGCGCGCTGCTCTCCGCCTGGATGACACGGCCTTCGAATCGGGGAGAATCCGCAGGAACAGACGCCCTGCCGTGGCGAGCGTGGGCCGTGGCGGGCAGTGTCACCACCCTTTGCGCTTATCTGATCGAGTTCGCGCCCGCGCACCTCTCGCTCTGGGACTGGCAATTGTCCCACCTCCATCCGCTCTACGGCCTGGCCTGGCTCGGTGCAGGCGAAATTCTCGCGCAGGGAACCGAGTGGATTCAGACAAAAAAGAATTCCCGAACAGCCCGCAGCTTCACCTTTCTCGCTCTCGCCGTGATCGCGATTGCGGCGGTGCCGGTGGCTATTTGGAAAACCGACGGTTCGTGGATTTTGTTCCCGGACAGCGCATCCCTGCGACTGACGAAGCTGCCGAACGGGGCCGTCGCCCGGAGTTTCGCGGAGTGGATTTCGCGCGACGGGCTGACTCCGACCGCGTGGGTGACGTTGTTGCCTCTTGTCCTGATCGCTCCCGCCGTTTGGTTTCTCCTGCGAAAAGAAACCGCGCGGGTTCGTCGCGTTTCCCTGGCGATCACGTTGGGGCCTGTCATCGTCGCGCTGGGATTCGCCTGCTATCAACTCGTCTGGTGGAACACTCTTGATGGGTTTCTCCTCGTGCTGCTGGTGGTGATGACCGCAGGACTGCCGCAAGCCGCCAATCAGGGGTACGCGCGACTCGCCTGGGTCAGCGGCACCCTGCTGCTATCGTTGGGTGTTTTATTTGTGGTCCCGTCGCCAGCATCCCAAACGGAAAATAACCTGACCCGCTCGGAAGTGTTGGGGCTGATCGAGAGGGATCTGGCCGGCTGGCTGGCACTCCACGGCGATCCTGCCGGAGTGGTGGTGCTCGCTCCGCCGAACGAGAGCACCGCCCTTTATTATTACGGCGGTCTGCGAGGCATGGGCTCGGTCTCTTGGGAAAACAAGGGAGGCGTGGAGGCGGCCGTGCTCATCCTGAAAAACCAAAACCTCCAGGAGGCAAAGGATCTGATCGATCGACACAAAATCACCCATATCGTCCTGTTCTCGTGGGATTCCGGTTTTGACGACTATACTCGGACCGGCACGGGGCAAAACGCAGGCACCTTGCGCGACCAGCTTCAACTTTCCACGTTGCCGCTCTGGCTGCGACCGCTGGCTTATCCACTCCCAACGATCCCCGGTTTCGATGGGCAGTCGGTGACTGTGCTTGAAGTCGTTGACGAGCAGGAACTGGCGACAGGCGTGAGCCGGATTGCGGAATATCTGGTCGAAATGGGAGACCTCAACCAAGCCGCGGCGGCGGCAGAAGGTCTGCAACGTTATCCAGCGGATTTTGGGGCGTGGGTGGCTCGGGCCGAAGTTGAAATGGCCCGGGGCGACGAAGCGGGATTAGCCAAGTCCCTTAAAGCGCTGCAGGCACGGTTGGCCGTAAAGGCCCCATTGGCCCTGCCGTTTGACCAGCGCGTCGGACTCGCCGTGGTCCTCGCCCGGGCGAAGCAGGAAAAACTGGCCCGTGAGCAGGTGACCGCGTGCCTGAAGTCCGCGGACGAGGGGAAACTGCGCGCGCTCTCTCCCGGTTCGCTTTATCGTCTCCTCGTTTTGAGCCGCGGCTTTGAGATACCTATGGACCCAAAATTACATGAATTTGCGCTGACCTTGGTGCCGCCCGAATTGCGGGATCGAGTGAGGTAAGGCGTGCGCGTCAAATTCCATGGATCCTTCGCTTCGCTCAGGATGACAGTAGCGATAGCAAATTTGTGATTCGTGTCATTCTGAGCGAAGCGAAGAATCCATGGAGCACGGGCACGGCCCTACCGCTACAGAAAAATTAATCCGCTCCGGCCGGCGCACTTTATGAGCTAAGGGGCGGCAGCAAGGGTTATCGTGGTGGACTGCGGTGGGACCGGATGGACACTGGTTGCGCCAGAGGGCCAGCGCACGTGGACTTTCACGGGCGCGTTGGTTGGCAGGTAACCGAAGAAACAGTCGGCGGTGGACTGGCTGAAATAACCGGAGCCGGCATAAACTTCGCTCGTCTGCGTAGTGCCGCCGGCGAGTTCGAGCGTGACCCGCGCCCCGATTGCGGTGGGATTACCTGCGGGCCCGCGTAATTGAATTCGGAGTGAATGTTGTCCTTTCACGCCCTGGTTGAGGAACGCAAGGCTGGTCGAGTTGTTTCGCGTCACAACAAAGTCCGGCCAGCCGTCCTGGTTGAAATCTGCCACGGCCAGGGCTTTGGCATCGCCGGTGACGACCAGATTATTTTCGCCCGGAGGAATGCAGGTAAAATGTCCGTGTCCATCGCCACGCAGAAACTGGCTGAGGCCGCCATCGAACCGGCCGACCACCGGAGTGGGTGCATAGGAATTTTGCACCGTGTAAATATCGGCGTGTCCATCGCCGTCAAAATCGCCGGCCACGATTCCCTGTAGCGGCGCGATCTGGGCGAGACGCGGCAACGCTTTAAATCGGAAAGTCCCGTCCGGCTGACTGAGAAATACACCGCTCTGAAATTCCGTGGCAGCGTAGCGTTGGGCGGCGGACAATTTTTCCGCTCCGAAAATCTCAGGCAAGGTGGCGGCCGCATACAGGTCGTTGCGAGGATAGCGTTTCAACACCGAGGGAATCGATGCGCCCAGATCCTTCCGGGCCCGCCACGGATACAGCCGGTCGCCTTCATAATAGGCTTCGATTAATCGCTGGGTTCCGTCGCCCTTGAAATCGCCGGCAAACAGTAGCGCGGGATGGGCTGCATCGGCGTGATACTGGGTATTCAGGCCGAGATTACCCACGACATAATCGATCCGGCCATCTTCGTTGAAATCGGCCGCGGCGATCGAAGTCCACCAACCCGTGCCCGCGGTCGCAAAGCCCGCTTTCTCCGTCCAGTCTTCGAATCCCTTGCCCTGGGTGTTGTGGAAATACTTCACGCTCCCCCACTCCAGCGTCAGCAGCAGATCGGGCCAACCGTCGTTGTCCACATCGCTCCACAACGCCGAGGTGACCATGCCGACTTCGCGCAAACCGGGTGCGAGGGAATCGGTCACATCCTCAAACCGGCCGCCACGATTCTGCCACAAAGCGCTGCTCGGCGCGGCGGGATAGAGTCCGGGAAGGACTTTCGCTCCGAGAAAAACGTCAAGCTTTCCATCGCGATCAACATCCGCTGCGGTCACCGCGCCGACACTGAGGGAAAGCGAAGGCAATGCGTCAGCCGGAGCCGGCCGAAAATCCCCGCGACCATCGTTGAGCAGGAGTCGGGGCTGATAGTCGGGAGAACCCACGGGCTGGCCGACGCCGGAAGCAGTGAGCAAAAGATCGTTCGCCCCGTCCCCATCGGCATCGAAAATGAGCGACGGTCCGTCATTCAGCGATGTGCCAGCGGACAGTGCGGGGGCCGGACCGCCGACGAATTGATGCTCGGGACCCGCCACCCGAACCTGCAGCGGATCGATCGGCGTACCGCCAAAAATAAAATCGTCTTTCCGATCGCCGTTCAAATCACCGACCGCGACCCCGGGCCCGCGTCGATTCTGACGAACCGGCAGCAGTAAATTCGAGCCCAATTCGTTCACCGCCGTTTCGTGCGTGATCAGGGAGAGATTCATCGCCCGGCTCACCTCGGTGAATTGTCCCTCCTTTGCCGAGGCTTCGGAGGGCACGACCGGTGCAATCGCCTTCGAAGAGGGTTCCGTGATCGTGAAACGACGATCGACGGCGAGATTGGTGAACGACTGGCTCCGTCCGCTGGGCCACGAGACCGTGACCCGCTTGATGAGCGTGGATTCGCCCAGGCCGAAATGCAGCACGGGTTCAGAACTCGAAAGCACGCCTCTCGCCAGCACCAGCTGACGGACCTGAACGCCCGCGTCGGTTTCAATGCGGACCACGGCTCCCACGCCGAAGCGGTTCGATTGCGTGCCGCGCAGCGCGAAAATCACCCGGTGCCCGGTGTCGGAATCGTTGCGCAGCACGGTTACCCCTTTCTTGTAGTTGGTGTAAACGAGATCGATATCCCCGTCGCCGTCGAGGTCACCGAAAGCCGCGCCGAAGCTCACGCCGTTTTCATCCAGGCCCCAGGCCGCGCCGACGTTTTCAAACTTCAAATCACCGAGATTGCGGAAGGCGAGGTTGTGCTCCACCAGCACCGGGGCCGCGCGTTGCATCCGTTCCCTTTCCCCCGGGGATTGCGCGGACCCGAGGCGGGCGATCAGGTCGGTGTTGTGCAACTCCCGGTGCATGCCGTTGGTCACGTGCAAGTCGAGCCGGCAGTCATTGTCGAGGTCTTCGAAGCGCAATGACCAGGTCCAGTCCGTGGCGTCAAGACCCGTGAGAAACGCGGCTTCCAGACAGTGGCCCGTGCCGGTATTCAAGTAGAGCGCGTTGCGGTAATACTGTGGCGCCGTCGCGGAATTGTCTGGAATATCCAGCGACTGGGTACGCGTGGGAGCCATGGTGCGCTGGTCTTTCTGATGGGTGGTGGCAGCCATTTCCGTGGCCAGCAGGTCGATGAGGCCGTCGTTGTTC
>JBEHXD010000384.1:0-5550 GCA_048498875.1 Verrucomicrobiota bacterium | reverse complement strand
AACTACGGCACCGCCGGGGGCAAGACCTACAATCTGGAGTTCGAACAACAGATCACCCGCGATTTGTTTCTCAGCGCGGGCTGGTTGCGACAGGATTTAAGCTCAGCCGACACCTACACACTTTCGCAGCAGACCGCGGCGACGATCACGATCGACACCAACACCTATCTGCCCGACGGCAAAGTGAACCCCTATTATGGGCTTCCGTTTGTGCAGGATTTCGCTCCGGACACCGCGTTGGTGGATGATCTGACCGACAACTATCGCGCCATCCTCGCCTACAAACTGGACTTCACCCAGAAGTCGTCCAAATGGCTGAAATTGCTGGGACGCCACCAGTTGATGGGCATGTGGCAGCGGCAGGATAATGATCGCACGCAACAGCGTCAGCGCCTGCATTTCACGACTGGCGATGCCGATGCGACCTTGCGCTATCTGCCCAACCCGCTCGACAACACGTCCACCGGACCGACGGGCTGGAACTATCAAGGCAGCAGCATCAACCGCCAATATTACCTCGCGAGCCCCGGCGATCCCCTGGCAACGGTGACGCATGGTTCGGGTGTGTGGGGTAATGCCGGATACGGCGGCCCGACGACCGCGCAGATCGAGGTTTACGACTGGGCCACCGGCACGTTTAAAAAGGATTCCCTGGGCTTGGAAACCATCACCCGCAACGAGACGACCTTCCGGAGTCAGCGCAATGTGGATTCCTGGAATCTCGGCTGGCAGGCGTTTCTGTTCGACGACCGCATCGCCGCCACCGTGGGCTGGCGTCGTGACGACTATCGTTCGCGCAGCACGACCGACGGCATCGTTTATTCCCAGGATCCCGATTCGACCGGGAAGCTGGTGCAGGCGCAGCCGGTGCTGACCAATGCCCAGAAATGGGTGAATGGCCGTTACCAGACAGGCACGATTTTCAATCGCTGGCAGCGCTGGGATGAGTTGAGCGGCAACACTTCGACGAAGGGCGTGGTGGTGCGGCCGTTCAAGGGTTGGTCGATGATCGATCGGCGTGCCGACGCCGGGAACTTCCTGGCCGACGCGCTGCGCAACATCAGCTTCACGTACAACCAATCCGACAACTTCAATCCGCCGACCTCGGCCCAGGTTGACGTGTTTGGCAATGCACTCCCGAAGCCCACGGGCGAAGGCAAGGATTATGGCGTCCGCATTGCGCTCTTCGACAACAAGCTCGTGGCGGGTTTCAACAAATTCGAAAATACCAACGACAACGAGCGCACGGGTGCGGCCGGGCTGATCCTGAGCCGTCTGACCTCCAATCTCGATACGACCATTTTCCGCAAATGGGCGGAAACGGTGGTGCGCATTCGTGATGGGGAAAATCCCTCGTCGTCCGCGTTTGCGTCGCAGGAGCTCACCGACGCGCAAAAAACCAAGGTGGCCCAGCTCTGGGGACTGCCGTCCTATGATTACTACAACAATTTGCCGGCGGGCATCGGCGCGACCCAGAAGGTGAAGGCGCAGGGTTATGAAGGGCAGCTCACCTATAATCCGACCCGCAACTGGACGATGAAGGCAACGTTCTCGAAGCAGGAGTCGATTTATACCGGAGTGGCGACCCAGTACGACGCCTGGCTGGCGATTCGTCTGCCGGTCATGAAAGCGGCCGCGGCCACCGATATCGCGGACTACTCCACTTCCAGTGGACGCGCCGTGCGGGTGTCGTCGTTCTGGTCGGGCTATAGCTTCGTGAGCGAGGTCAATGCGGACAACACCAACGGCAACAGCTCGCCGGAACGTTACTACGTCAACATCGTCGACTCGCAATATTCCCTGGCCAAGTCGCAGGAGGGCGTGTCGGCACCGAACCAGCGCAAATATCACGGGACATTCCTGACGAACTATAATTTCTCGTCAGGCAGATTGAACGGCTTCGCAGTCGGTGGCGCTTATCGCTGGGAATCCAAGTCGGCGATGGGCTACTACGGCCGCGCTGCCGATCCGGTCAATCCCACCATCCTGAATTCACCGGACCCCAGCCGCCCGATCTACGACAAGGGCAACGAGTATGTGGACCTCTGGGTTTCGTATCGCCGGAAGATTCTCCACGACAAGATAAACCTGAAGGTACAGCTCAATGTGGCGAACGTCTTTGAGAACGGCCACCTGCAGCCCATCGCGGTGAATTACGACGGGTCCGTATATGGCTACCGGATTGTGGATCCCCGTGAATTCCGCGTCACCACCACCCTGGAGTTTTAAGCGCCAACATGGGCTGGCGTGATGTCCGGCTCCACCGGGCGTCATAACCTTCCTCCACAAGGGGTGGAGGAAGGTTACTTGCCAGCCCGGACGTTTTGTCCGAACTGTCCGCCACCAAAATCCTCATGTTTTTCGCGCTGAAACGACAGATTGGGTTTTCCGTTTTCGTGGGCCGGTCCAATCTTTGTTTCGAAAACTGATTCCCCGTTATCCATGGTGGTTCTAAAATATCTGCTGGTTTGCTATCTGGTATTCGCGTGTTTTATGCCTGCCTTTTTGCGTGGGGCGGAAGGAAAACCGGCTGCGCCGTGGATGCCCGATCTGGGCAACGGCAGGTATCAAAATCCCGTTTTGTTCGCCGACTATTCGGATCCGGACGCGGTGAGGGTGGGGGACGACTATTATCTGGTCTCCTCCAGTTTTCTCACGGCGCCGGGACTGCCGATCCTGCACTCGAAAGACCTGGTCAATTGGACCATCATCAATCACGTCTTTGCCCGGCAGATACCTGCTGATCATTTCTCGCGACCACGACACGGCCAGGGGGTCTGGGCGCCGGCGATCCGTTTCCACGGGGGAAAGTTCTGGATCACTTATCCCGATCCGGATTTCGGCCTTTACCTCACGACGGCCACGGATCCCGTGGGTGAGTGGAGCACCCCCGTGCTGATCAAGGCGGGCCGAGGTCTGATCGATCCGTGTCCGTTTTGGGATGACGACGGACAGCTTTATCTCATCCATGGCTGGGCCAAAAGCCGCGCGGGCATTTCAAATCTGCTCACGTTGCACAAGTTAAGTCCGGATGGCACCACCTTGCTCGATGCAGGGGAAGTCATCATCGATGCCAACAAGATTCCCAACTGGAACACGCTGGAAGGTCCGAAGCTCTACAAGCGCAACGGCTATTACTACGTTTTCGCTCCATCGGGCGGAGTCGCCACCGGTTATCAGGCGGTGTTCCGGTCCAAAAATATTCGCGGCCCCTACGAAAATCGCATCGTGCTCGATCAGGGAAAAACCGCGATCAACGGCCCGCATCAGGGAGCCTGGGTCGACACTCCCACGCATGAGGATTGGTTTCTGCATTTCCAGGATACCGGTCCGTATGGCCGGGTGGTACATCTCCAGCCCATGGCCTGGCATGACGACTGGCCGGTGATCGGCGACGATGCCGACGGCGATGGCAAGGGCGAGCCGGTCCTGACGTATCGCAAGCCGAACGTCGGCCACACTGTCCCGGCGACGGCTCCGCAGACGTCGGACGATTTTGACGCCGCCCAATTGGGGCGGCAGTGGCAGTGGAACGCCAATCCGCAGGCGTCGTGGGCTTCGCTGACTGCGCATCCCGGATTTCTCCGATTGGTTTGCCAGCCGGCGCCGGCGAAGCGCAACGATCTGTCGCCCTCGGACGACAATCTCTACGATGCGCCGAATTTCCTCCTGCAGAAGTTTCCCGCGCCTGAATTTACGGTGACGACCAAAATGGAATTTCATCCGCACGCACCGGGCGATACAGCAGCGCTGGCGGTTTTTGGTTACGACTATGCCTTGCTGGGCCTGCGCCGGACGGCGGCCGGATCGCGGGTTGTCCTGATCGTAAATACCGGAGCCGACAAACTCGGGGCCCGCGAAAAGGAAGTCGCCGAAGTCGAGGCGACATCCAATACCGTTTACCTGCGGGTGGAGGTGAAGCGCGTCGGGAACGACCCGTGGTGTCATTTTTCCTACAGCTTCGATAACCGGAAATTTTCTGCGCTGGGCGAACCGTTCAAAGCCTCCCTGGATCGCTGGGTCGGAGCCCGCATGGGGTTGATCGCCACGGCTAATCCCTCCGGAAGCGCCGACGGGTACGCGGATTTCGATTGGTTCAGTGTGACCGCGCCCGACACTCAGTGAATAAAGGGAGCGATTTCTAATGAGTGTTCTTCGTCCCTGCTGACGGACGCCGCGAAATCGTTATTTTATCCCGCGAGGCATGGCGGCCAGTTCCCCGCAATTCCCATACCCCTTTTCATTCCCGTACGTCATGTCGACCTTTGCATTTCGATCCTGCGCCCTCGCGACATTGTTGCTGGGTGCGGTGGTTGTGTTCCTGGGCGCAGGATCGTTGTCGTTGGCGGCGGTTGAAAATCCGGGCGGAAATTTCTCGGGCATCAGCGGACCCGGTGAACCGGTGAGCGGCGATGGCTCCGGTGGCTGGCGCAGCGGCAAGGAGGGGGTTCGTTACAAAGGACCGCATCCCAAACCCGGTTGGCAGCTCGATTGGGACGAAAAACAAACGTCGTCCGACCTGGCCATCGCGCAGGGACTGTTGCCGCCGATCAAACCGCTCTGGGAGCTGCATCTGCGCGATACGATTATCACGGCCGGAGGTGATGGGCGCTACTACATGACGGGTTCCTCGGGTGACAACATCTGGGACCGCACCGACGGAATCGAACTGTGGCGGTCGGAGGATTTGAAGAAATGGGATTATCTGGGCCTGGTCTGGAGCCTGGAAAAGGATGCCACCTGGCAAAAAGGTTCACGCTATGTTTGGGCGCCGGAAATCCATTATCTAAAAAAGAAAAATACGTACGTGATGACCTTGTGCGTGGCCGGAGGGACCACGAACGGCACGGGATTTCTCGTGAGCAGCACCGGCAAGCCGGAAGGTCCGTACGTCAATCCCTTCAAACCCGACGCGCGAATCACCGGTGGAATCGATTCCACTGTTTTTGAGGACGATGACGGAAAGATTTATTATACGTGGGGGCACGCTGACACGATTTATCAACTTACCGACGACTTGAGCGGTTTCGTCGACGGACCGCACCCCATCGCGCTCGATGCCGCCAGCGGGGAAAAAGCCCGTGCCGCCGGCGTACGCAGTGGCGTGGGATCGGAAGGGCCGTCGCTTTTCAAGCGGAACGGAAAATATTATCTCGGGGCCGCGCTGTTCATCGGAGGCGTGGATCGAAAGACCGGGCGCAATGGCCGTTACAGCAGCTGCGTGGCGATCGCGGACAACATTTACGGACCTTACACGGCGTGGGAGGAAGCGGTGCCTTGCGGCGCGGGAGGAAATTATTTTCAGGACAAGGCGGGCGATTGGTTTTGCACCTATTTTGGCAACGACGAGGCGTCTCCATTTCGCGAAAAACCGGGAATGGTACGCATCGATTTTGAAGCGGACGGGCGGATCAAAATTGCCGACGAGCAACCCGGATTTATTCTGCGCGAGGGGACGCCCGCTCGATGGAGAAAGCCGGCGCCTTCGCAGACCGCCGCGGCCGCGCGATGAACCGGTTGCGCCAATTGGATTTACCAAACGTAGCCACA
>JBEHXD010000383.1:0-5551 GCA_048498875.1 Verrucomicrobiota bacterium | reverse complement strand
TCGGCGTCATTGGTGACGGTGAAATCGACGGCGTCATTTACGATTCCGCGGTCATGCGCCCAAAACCATGTTTCAAGGGGAAAGCCGGATCCCAGGCAATCGACCGCGAGGTCCGTCTTGTCCACGATGTAGCCGGCACATCCAATGCTTTTGGCAGGAATGTACCACCCATCGTCACGCTCGATCGCGCGTTCCGGCTCGATGTCCGGGGAGCTGCCCACCACCTGCCTCACCGCGCGAACGGCGTCCACCAGCGTCGTCAATTAAATTGAACTCCTGCTTGAACGAACGTCACGTAGTCGCAGGCGCCAGATTGGCCGCGACGATAATCAACGCGATCAAGCCAATGAAAAGCGTCCAACCGAGCCGGTGGATGAACGGGATCGGATTTTTCTGCAGTTTGGCTTTGGCCTCGGCCTTGGGAATAACGCTGCCACGGCTGCAGACTTCGCAAACTTCGGCATGCTGTTCGTGGGTGACGAAACCGAATATGTAGTAGAGGTGTCCGTAGCGATACTGCAGCACATGCCGGTACTTTCGGACTTTCTCACACGTTGGACACTGCTTTTCGCCTGTTTCGCCCAGGTCGATGGATTTGCCTCGGGAGCCCCAGATAATCATGGTTTTTGGGTGGGTTGTTGTTTTCGACCAAGGCCGGACGTTTGGGATAAAGCCACGCCGACTGGTCGACGCGGTTTTGGGGTGATTGGCCGGCCCTGGCCTTCAGTTAAGAATACGTCGTGATCTTCATGACCGGCCGGGCCCCGGCAAACCAGATCGGTGCCAAAAGCTTTTTATGACTCGGACGGCGGCCGGCCCGCCCGCCAGGGATCGGGCGGCACATTCATTCAAACCCGATTCAGATGGGTGTCTTTAAAATCAGTCCCGTACTTAAAGCCATATCCAAGAAACCGATCGAATCCGATATGCGCAATCCAGATGAGGACGAGCGGGGTCAGTGCAGGCAGGCCAAAACCGTGCGCAATCAGAGCGAGCAATGAGGGCGCCAGGTAGGTGTGCGCCGAATTGTACAACAAAGCCCCCTTTTTTTTCCCCAACGCGTAGCCGGCCATCGAAATGTCGGGTACCAGGAAGAGGACCGCGAACTCAGTCCAGGATGCAGTGAGTTTGTGATAGGCGATGCATGCGACGGTCAGAACGGCCAGTCCTTCCGCGTGGAGAAGTAATTTGGGAGCCGATGCTTTCATTTTTCAACGGGAGTCGGGAGGTGCAGGGGTCACTTGAAGAAACCCAACGCGAAGAACAAACCGAGTAAAATGAAGCCAGCCACGATTTCAGCCAACGCGATCTTTCGGACGGCCCCGCCGTGTTTCCACCCCATGGCCAAAGCCGCTCCGGACAAAATCAAACTCACCCAGGGAACGACCAGCGTGGGAACCGCTGAGATCAACAGAAGAATCAGCACCGGCGAAACCCGCACGTTCAGGAACCGGGCGAGCTCGCCCGGCGGATACCGCCGAAGCTCTTCCGCCCTTACGCTGGATTTCATGTCGACGTGGCACTTCGGGCAGGTCACGAGCGTGGTTCGCGCGGTGCCGATTGGAATTACGTGGAAAAGTTTGAACCGCTCGATCCGATTGACGGCCACGGCGGTGATTTTTTGGGCTCCGCAGGCGCGGCAATTAACCGTCACCGTTATAGGGGCGGATTTTTCCACGCTGCTCGTGAGGCCCAGATGCATCAGGGATTGCTAAGCTCCGTTGTAGAGTTGTTCACTGGATACAATTACGTCCTAAATGTAAACGTCGGGACCGGTGGTCGCTTACAAAAGGTGGAACCCGGCCTCCGGACGGGTTTGTTTTGCGGCGACTTCAAAAACGCGTCCGGAGGCCGCGTTCCACCGTTGTTGTGACAAGCAGCAGAAGAATAAACGGTTTTCATCGACGCGATCCGGTTGGATTAACGTTTCCGGATTTTCCGCCAATAGTCCTGGTCCTCGTTTATTTTTAATTGCAGATAACCGATGCCGGTCCTAGCCGCTTCGACGAAATCCGCGTCACTCATGAAGTACGCCATCCCAAGGTTGATTGGCAGCTCTCCCGATTCCTCAATTTGATAACTCGGCCACTCGAGATAGCCCGGCGGGCCAAGCGCAATTCTCCGATACGGATAGCCGTCGACCGCGTCCTTTTCGCCCACCCCGATCAGTGTATTCCAGGTCATGGACTTTTCGAAGGCAAACGCACTGATCACGTAAGCAAAAAACACCGCGAAGCCACGGTCACTGTGATCGATGGTGATGAAGTACTCCGGTCGTCCCGCTTTCCATTCCGGCCGGTTCAGCTTGTGCAGGCCGTGGCTGAAGTAGGTATACTGGCCGGCAAACGGATAATGATCGAATCCGATGATTCCGATCAACGGACCGTCGGGCGCGTCGATTTGGCTGAGGTAGTCCGGTGGTTTCCGACACCGCTTGACGAGATGTTCGAGGTAGGCTTTTCGCTCCATTTTTTGCCTGATGCTTCCGCTGGGCGACGTCGACCTGGCGAGGGGGCTTCGGAACCGGTTGGCCTCTATTTCATCCTGCTCACAATATGAGCAGGGTTTTGATCTCGATCCGGGTCACGCTCTTCGCCTCGTCCACGTAAACATAGAGGAAATTCCGCTTGTGACCGTGTGTCGAAATCAGGGCGGAGTAGCGGTGTTGATCGGCGGAGTAAAAGGGTTGCAGCGCTCTCGATCGCAAAACGGATTCGATCCGCTCAACGGAGTCGCCGACGTGAAGCTCGGCTCGAATTTCAGACTCCGTGGTCTTAAGTCGCCAGTAGTCAACGAAGGCAGCCAGAACGAAGTAGGCGACGACGGCCGCAAAGGTCACTCTTACCGTGATGATAAATTTTCCTGGCATCACTTCCCCACCGCGCAGTTGGTTCGGCGATCGACGTGGTTCGTTGTCATGGTCTGCCTGAGATTTCAGACCGCTCCTCATGCATGGGTGGGTTTGGTCTGGAGGCCGGTGGGACCGGCATTTTTTTCATTAAAACGCATCGCCAGGACGGATAAACCAGCAGCCACCCTTGCGGAAATTTATAAGTGATCGGGTAGGAGCGAATCTCGTCAAAATACTTTTTCTCCACCGCGGAGTTTTCGATTTCACGCTCACCCGTCGTGAGAACCACCACCCGGTCGGAAATCTCCCACATGCCCGTTTCCTTGTTCGTCCAACCATCAATGATCTCTTTTCCGTCGGGGGTTTCGAACTCCACCGGAGAACAATAAAACAGGGAGACACTGCGCTCGTAGGTCCCATCTGCCTTCAAAGTTACCGTGGTGCTCTGATTGAAACCGATCGAAGCGGTATGGGTGCCGATCAGGCCCGAGCGATCAGGCGGGAATACGGCGCATCCTCCCAGCAGAGGGAGGACGAAGACCAGGAAATACCGGAGGACGAAATCCATCCGGGTTCGCGGCAGCGTGGTCATGCTTTTGACGCCAATTCAATTTTGGCCCGATCCTTGTAGGCGCGGAGGGTCTTGAACGTGGTGTCGAAAATGGTGAAAAAATCCCGGCCCAGCGGCTTGGCCACGAAAGTCTCATGGCTCCACCGGAGCAGTTCGCCTTCGCGGCTGAAACAGTAGATGTCCGGATCGCTGATGATCTTCAGACAAGGTGTTAGAGCTGATTGGCTCACGGTGCGGAATTTCGCGGTTTGCTGACGCAGGTTGATCCACTCGGGCAGGCCTCCATCGAGCCCGTAGACGTAAAATCCCCGCTGGAACATCCAGGCCGCCCCGCCTTGCCGGTCCGGCCAGACTTTTTCTGATGCCGCGACGTGGAAGCCGTCGAGATAACTGCCGATCAGACAACGGAAATCCTGCGGCAGCGCACAATCGATCTCCCGGCAAAACTCGTCGATCTGCACTTCGGAGGGCGGCGGCTTCGCGGCAAATAATACGTCGAGATCGGCATCGAGGTACGAATGGCAGATTCGGTTATAGTCGCTGACGGTCTTCATGATTTCGTCTGACGTTAAACTGAAACACCCGGCTTTTTCTTCATTTTGATGTGCGTTGACGTTTCGGCTTCGACACAAAATCCCAGCCGCTCGTAGAGCCGTCGCGCGGGATTCGAACGCAGGACCTGCAAGCGTACGTTTTTCGTTTTCTTCGCGGCCTGGTGGAGGATCGCTGCGATCACAGCCGAACCAATTCCGGCTCTTTGGGCAGTGGGCAGAATTTCGATCCGGCCAATGAAAAAGTCGTCCGTTCTTTCTTCGTAGTCGAGCAAACCGACCTCGCGTCCATCGGCCTGGATGATTCGAATCCTGGCGGGATCGAATTTTTCGTCGAACATCCTGCGTTGCGCTTCGTCCTCCCAGCCCCAGATGGCCGCCACATAATCCCGCATGGTGGCGCTCTTGAGCGCCCACAGCCACTCGCGGTCTCCCTCCGTGGCCGGACGATACTGGATTTTGGCAATCTTCATTTTTTACGGTGATCGAGGCCAGCTTCCCGACCTTGCCTTGGGTGTGGTTGATTATTGCCCGCCCGAAAACATGAAGGCAATCGCAGCGATGACCACGATCATGACAATCAATCCCAACAAGCCGATGCCGACGGCCGCCCACCATGAAGCCCGGGCAATCCCCCGGGCTTCCCAGTCCGCCGCCTGCCTGCCCTGGGATTGCAACGCCATTTGATAAAAACCGATGGTGATGCCGGCCGGAAACGCGCTGAGGGGAACCTGGGCGGGTATCACGAAGATGAGGACAAGCAGGGCCAGAGTCCCGAGCGAACCGAAGATTGCCGCCTGCCTGGCTTTTCTCCTGTCGCCAACGGCAAAGGAGGTACGGGCCATGAGCCAGCTCGCCGCCGGAACGGAACCGATGAACGCCGCCAATGCGACCTGACCCGGAGTATAGTAACGCGGAGACGGGGGAGGCGGGGCGGTCATGTTGTTTTCAAGGCCGCGAGTCTGGCCGTTCGTGGGTAGGGGCCGATGCCCTCATCGGCCTTGGTTTGGTTTTCCCGCGAATCATGCGAATTTCGCGAATGGAGGTGCGCTAGCTTTTGCGACACAGAAGTCACCGGCTTTGTTTGGACGATCGGACTGTGACGATTGGCCGGGTCTCATTTCATCCAGCGAGGTGCCAGGCGCATGACTTGAAATTCTTCTTCGTGGCTCAACCCGCAGGCTTTGTAGAACTCAACCCGATCCGTAGTCCAGAGAATCAGCACCATCCCTTCGAACCGGGGATGAGCGGAAACGGTGGACAATAACCATCGGCCGAGGCCTTGCCTCTGGAATCGTTGATCGATCACGACGTCGACGACAATGGCGTAGCAACCGTCATCGGTAAGCACCCGGGCGAATCCGATCTGCCCGTCATTTCGCCTGAGTGAAAAACAAACACTGTTTTCGGCACCTCGTTCGGTCCGATCCCTCGGTCGGGTCGAGGCCCAGTAGGTCGTTGCCAGCAGGGTGTGAACGGTGGTCCAATCGATGTCCGAAAACTCATCGGAAATCCAAAATTCATCTTTGCTCCACTTCATCGGTTTAGTCGGCCGGTTTCCTCTTGGAGCGGGAGTTG
>JBEHXD010000382.1:0-5566 GCA_048498875.1 Verrucomicrobiota bacterium | reverse complement strand
GCGCCGCCCCCGGTCCGAGAGAGAAATCCAAAGCCCGGGGTCAACGCCCCCGACTACAGTTTTTCTGAAAACGCTCCAGGCCTACGTTTTCTTTTTCTCTTCCGGGGGAGCAAATGTCAGCGGCAGATTCGCGACCGTATCCACGGGATGGCCCGCGACCACCCTGGGGAGAAACCGCCATAATCGGACCGCGGTGAGCGCCGCCTCGCCGAAGGCGGGATCCGACGCCTTGACTACCGCGGGATCGTACACGCGGCCATTCTCTCCGATGCGCAGTGAAATCGTCACGTCGCCCTTGATTTTCTTCTTCAGCAACGACACCGGGTATTCCGGCTGCGGCCCCATGAACAAGGCCGGCCCCGCATTTTTAATCGCCGTGACGCGCTTTCGTATCATCGCATCCACCGCCGCATCGCGGTATCCGGCATCAATGTTGGAATGAAAAACTTCCGCGCCCTTGCTGAACAGATGAATCAAATAGTGTCCTTCACCCAAACCGGAGGTCATCGGCACGCGAAGCGAAAGATACTTTGGCTCGCGCGGCACCATGTTGCCGACCTCGGCGAGAAACAGGACCTTGCCGGCTGAATCGGTATCGAGTTCGAGCACGATAAAAACGTCGTCGATGACGTAGGGCGTCTCAAGCCGGCCGCGCAGATGAAACTCATGATTAATGTCCGAACCGGACATATCGATATAGGAAGTACTCACATCGATGTCATGTAGCGAAATGAACACCGGCCAGTATTCATCCACTTTTCGTAAAGCGAAACGGCGGCCTTCCGCCGCCACTTGCTTTCCGTCCACTTCCACGAAAGGGCGGTTATCCCGGGCCCGGACCACGGGCAGATATTTCCCTTTGTAATCGGTCAGCAATAAATTCTGTGCCGACAGCGGCGGGAAGAAAACCGTCAGCAAAAGAATAATTTTCAACACCTCGTACGCACAGGGAGACTTCTTCATGGGATATCAGGTTGGGCGATTTCCCCGTCGGCCGCGAAACGGGGCGAAATCAATGACGTGATGCTGCGCATCGTCACGGGCCTTTTCAAGCTCGTTACCGAATGCGTCCTCTTTTACCGGCAATACGCCGGGTTATTTCCCGGGGGCAAGCTCCCAACCGGCCACAATGGGGTGAATGGTTTTCGCCCAAACGGCATAGCCGGCGGGATTCAAATGCAGGCGGTCGGGCACAAAATCCTCAGGCTTGGAGCTGCCGTCAGCCTGCGCCAGCGGCGTAAAAGTGTCGCATACGATCACCCGGTGATCGGTGGCCGCGAGTCCATAGATCCGCGCATTCAACTCCCGGATGCGTTCCGGATACGTATCGTCGCCCTTGCGCGGCATCACCAGACACCAGGCAATCGGGATCCGCGGATAAACCGCCCTCACCCGGTCGAGAAACACGCGCAGATTCTCCGCAATGTCCGCCGGCGTGGTGTGTTCACCCAGATCGTTGGTGCCAATCAGCACCACGAGGGCGCGCGGATGCAGATCGAGGACGTCCTCCTTCAGACGATAAAGCAAATTGGGCGTGGTATCACCGCCGATGCCGCGATTCACCACCTTCACCGGCAGATCGGCGAAATCCTGCTCCAGCGTGTGCCAGCCTTCGGTGATGGAATCGCCGACAAACACGATCCCGTTCTGATCCTGTTCGCGGTGCTGTTCAAACAGCGTGCGACGCTCGACGTTCTTGGCGCGGAAACCCGTCCAGGAAGAAGTTTTCCCCTTTGCCTGAAACACGCCATCGGCCGGCCAGAATCGATCCGGGGTCGTCGACGCGGCGGGCGCGGCAGGTTTCTCCACCGGATGGTCGGGAACACTCTGACAACCGGCAAACAAGGCCACCGACAACGCAAAAGGCAGAAGTAATTTCATAGGGGAACAGGAAGTTTGGGAAGCGCGGAGTCTGCTCAGGACGCCGCTTTCCGCAATCTCAGATATGTAACCGCCGCCGAGGTTCCCGCGTAGCGATCACGAAATCGGTTTCATGGGTGGAACGCGGCCTCCGGACGCGTTTTGTTCGCCACAGCGCAGCCTAACGCGCCCGGAGGTCGCGTTCCACCGTCGAAGTCGGAGGGTGTGAACGAGCATTTTCGCCCGGCCGCAATTCCTCGCAGATTTCGCCGATGCGGGCGAAAGCCATCAGGGCGACGTCGGCCGCTTCCGCCCGGCCGCGCCGATCCATCACATACGCGAGGTCGGCAAGCTCGGTGCGAAACGCCGAAAGCTGGTTCAAGCACTTCTCTGTATCGGGGCAACCCATGGTCACATCTTCAGGCTCATCTTGAAACTGCCAGGGAGTACACGCTGGCCATCGGATGGCTGCGGTGGGCGCACCGATTCCTTTTCGGGACCGGCAGAACGAAGCGATCGGCATAAATGGGCATGGGAATTCTTCCGGTGCGGGAAACTGCGCAATTATTTTTTCGCGCGTGCTTCAGCCAGTTTTTTCAGACTGGCGAGACCGTCTTCAAACTGCCCGCCGATCATTTTGTCCATGCTCATGATCAAGCCCACGGCCTTGGTGATAAAAATCTTTTTCCCCGCCATGCTCCAAGTCGCCGTGGTTTGATCCCCGGTCTGCTTGAAGGAAAATTCGGCATAGCCCACGGATTTGAAAGGCTTCTCGAAATCGAGCCGGATTTTGATCAGTTCGTTCGGACGGCTTTCGGTGATGGTCATTTTCCCTTCGCCGACATTGCTGTTGCCCACCCAGGCCATCGCCGCATCCACTCCGGCCGCCGGGCCGCTGAAGACATACTTGGCATTCGGATCGAGTTTCGCGTACGGCGACATCTCCTGCCACTTATGCAGGTCATTCACCTGTTCGAAAGCGTAGGCCGCAGGCGCGGAGATCACGACGCTGCGTTCGACGCGGAAGTCTTCCGGCTGAAACGCGGCGACAACGAGGAAAATGGCAATCAGGGCAGCGAGGGCGACAAGGATTTTGACGATCATGAGCGGGGAATGTTGGAGTGAGTGGAAGACGGGAGGAAATTCTCAGTTGGGGGACACGCGGGCGGCGAGCATTCCGCGGTAGGCCGCACGGTAGGCCCAGGCGAGGTATAATTCGAGCGCGAGAAAAATCACCGCCATCGGCAGGCCCGAGTGCTCGAGAAAAATATGAAACGCGATGCTGTTGACGATGAAGGGCGCAAACAGCGCGAGGGCCAGGGGCACAAACCGGTTCGAAACGAGCAGTAGCCCGACGATCAAATGGGTCACACCGATCAGCTGCATCATGTAACCGCTGTTCATCAGCGCACCGGCAAACGCCATCGCCGCCTCCGGCATGGGCGTCTTGGGTTGCGGAATGAAATTGAGAAATGCATTCAAACCGAAAACAACGAGTGGGAGACCGAGGAGGATCCGGCCGACGGTGGGGAAATGGCGGGTGAACGATTTGTTCGCGCCAGCTGCTGCAGGGGAATTAACGGAGGTCATGGCGATATTCATGGGATTTAGGGTTGGTTAACAAGAGTCGCAAGACGATCAAGGCTCTCACCCCACCCCTGGTGAAAGCCCATCCTTTCATGTTTTTCCCGATTGGCGACTGTCCAGTGCAGCGCACGCGCCGTGTAACGGGTCTTGCCCGCGGGCAGGGCTTCGAGGGTGGTGATGGCGGTAAAAAAGAGATCGGTCACCGGCTCCCAGCCGGCCCGATAGGCATCAGTGAAAACGATCTTTTCGTTTTCCACGATCTCAAGGAAAACGCCTTCCGTGGGATATTCGTTTCCGTCCGGCGCGCGCATGAGCGTGCGGAAAACGCCGCCGGGCCGGAGATCCATTTCCACCACCGGCGTCGTCATGCCGTGCGGCCCCCACCACTGAGAAAGCTGTGTGGTCCAGGCCTTGAAGATACGTTCGCGCGGGGCGGAGATGATCCGGGTAATGATCAGTTCGCGGTCTGACAAAGACTTCAATTCGGCGTTCATGAAGGAGTGCAAGTGGCGGAAATTCAATCAGGCGTTCACCCTCTCAACGAACGGACCGGGCACTTTCGGACACTCCCTGGAATTTTTGTGCAAAATGTCCTTTTGACCGGCCCCGGTCCGTCGTAGAAGTGAACCACTCATCGTAAACCCTGCTCCCCGAGGACTAATCATGGAAACCGCCGCCTTCTCATCACCCTACATGTTGTTTTTCCGCAATTCGGGTCCGGAAACCCACCAGCATCTTTCTCCGTCCCAACGCCAGACGCTGGTGACTCGCTGGAACGCCTGGTACGATGGTCTCGCCGCCCAGGGCAAGGCCGTCGAAGGCCAGCCGCTGGAATTGGAAACCCGCACGATTTCCGGGATTGGCGGTTCCCGCGTGGTCGACGGTCCCTTCGCCGAAGCCAAGGAGGCGATCGGCGGCTACGTCAAACTGCTCGTGAGCGGCCTAGAGGAAGCAACCGAAATCGCCCGCCGCCATCCGGGGCTGGAATATGGGTTGATCATCGAGGTGCGGTCCATGACCCCCTCCTGCCACCTTGGGGTAACGGGTAGTCATCGCGCACCCGAAGCCACCGTCGCCGCCCGATAAATTCCGTGGAGTCGGGCAATCCAGCATCTGGCGGCGGAGCCAACTCCGCCGCAGTGACCTCGCCGCCCCAACAGCCGGCGCAGTTGGTGGAACATTTCTTCCGTCACGAAACCGGCCGCCTCCACGGCGCGCTGGTCCGCCTGCTGGGCGTGCATAATCTCTCGCTCGCCGAGGACGTCGCACAGGAGGCGATGATGCGCGCGCTGCATTCGTGGTCGATGGGCGGCATCCCGGCCAATCCCTCCGCGTGGATCACGCGCGTGGCGATGAACCTGGCCAAGGACGCGTTGCGCCACAAAAAAATGTCCAATGCGAAGGAGCCGGCCATCATCACGCACATCGAGCAGACCTACGCGACGCCGGTCGTGGCGCTGGAGAATGCCCATGAAATCCGCGACGACGCGCTGCGCCTGCTGTTCGTCTGCTGTCATCCGTCGCTCGCCGCCGACGCCCAGGTGATTCTCGCGCTCAAGGTGCTTTGCGGATTCAGCACTGGTGAAATCGCGCGCGCCTTCCTTACCAGCGACGCCGCGATCGAAAAACAGCTCACGCGCACAAAACAAAAAATCAAGGACCTCAACGTGGGCTTCGTCATCCCGGAGGGCCCGGAACTCGCCGAGCGTCTCGACGGGGTGCTGGCCGCGCTCTATCTGTTGTTCAACGAGGGCTACAAGGCTTCCGCGGGCGAACGCCTGCTGCGGGAGGATCTTTGCCGCGAAGCAGTACGACTCCTCTCCCTGCTGCTCGTCCACCCGGCCGGACGCACGCCGCGCACGCACGCATTGCTCGCGTTGATGCTGCTCACGGCCGCCCGCTTCCCGGCCCGGCTGGACGAACATGGCGACCTGTTGCGGCTCGACGATCAGGACCGGTCAAAGTGGGACCGCGCCTTGATTGAGCGCGGCCTGATGCAACTTGCCGAGGCCGCCGAGGGCAACGAACTCAGCGAATACCATCTCCAAGCTGGCATCGCCGCGATCCATTGCACCACGCCGGACTACGAGTCGACCGATTGGGAACGCATCGTGCGCCA
>JBEHXD010000381.1:0-5570 GCA_048498875.1 Verrucomicrobiota bacterium | reverse complement strand
GAACGGGCACGTTCCGGCGGCGCCGGAATACGTCACCCTGTACCCGGCGCAGGCTCCTCCGGAGACGGATTCCGATGAGCCGGTTGTCCCGCTCTCTCATTACCTCTGGATCCTCCGCCGCCACAAATGGAAGATTCTCGGCTTCGTCGCCATCTGTGTGGCCGCCACGCTGGTGATCTCCGCACGGCTGACGCCGATATACGAAGCGACAGCGACGATCGATATTGATCGCCAGGCGCCCGCCGCCATCATCGGGCAGGATGCGGCGCGCGTGCCCGCCTCGGACGCCGATCAGTTCCTGGCCACCCAGATCAAGACCATCCAGTCGGACTCGGTGCTCCGCCCCGTCGTCCAGCGCTTTCACCTGGGCGGATCGGTTCCGCCATCGGCCAATAGCGGCCTGGCCCTGTCGCGAGTGCAGAATGCGCCGGTAAAACTGGACCGCCTCAAGGTCACGCGCCCCCCGAATACCTACCTCCTGCTGATCAGCTTCCGCTCGCCCGATCCGGAGCTCGCGGCCAACGTCGCCAACGCGATTGCCCAGAGCTATATCCTCCACACCTACAATATTCGGTTCGCCGCCGCGGCCGGCCTGTCGACCTTCATGGAAAAGCAGATGGAGGAGCTGAAGGCGAAGATGGAGCGCTCCTCGGCGGCGTTGGCGCAATTCGAAAAAGACCTCAGCGTGATCAATCCGGAGGAAAAGACGAGCATCCTCTCCTCTCGTCTACTCCAGCTCAATGCCGAATACACCGCGGCACAGGGAGATCGCGTCCGGAAACAAGCGGCCTTCGAGTCCGTCAGGGGCGGGTCGCTTGAGGCCGCGCAGGCCTCGACCCAGGGCGAGCAGCTCCGCAGGTTAGCGGACCGCCTCGATGAAGCGCGAGAGAAGTTTGCGGTGGTCAAAACTCAGTACGGCAGCAGCCATCCGGAGTACAAAAAGGCAATCTTTCAAATCGCGGAGCTGGAGCGGCAGTTCGGCTCTCTGCAAACGAACATCACTCAGCGCGTCGGCCTCGAGTTCCAGGAAGCTGCCAACCGGGAGAGCATGCTCAAACAGGCGGTCAGCGAGATCAAGGCCGAATTTGACCGAGTGAACGCTCGGTCGTTTGAGTACAAGGCCCTGAAGCAGGAAGCCGACGCAGACAAGGGCCTCTACAACGAGCTCGTCCGCAAGATCAAAGAAGCCGGCATCAACTCCAGCTTTCAGAACAGCTCGGTGCGTCTCTCCGATCTGGCTCGGCCGGCCCTGTTGCCAGTCTACCCGGACCTACGGATGAACGGTCTGCTAGCGCTCCTCTTCGCAACCCTGCTGGGAATCGGCGCCGCCGTCCTGACGGATACGTTGGACAACACGGTCCGCGATCCGGAACAAATCAAGCGCGGCTTTCGGACGGAGGTAGTGGGATCGCTCCCGCTGGTGAGGTCCTGGCGGGGCAAACTGTCGTTGATTGCCGGCCACAAGAATGGGACCGGTTCCGCATTGAAGACAGAGGCCCACGGCGGCCAGTCCGCCGCCTTTGAAGAGGCCGTCCGCACTTTGCGCGACTCCATCTTGCTCTCCGATTTAGGCAATCGGCCGCGGTCCCTCCTCATCACTTCAGCGACGCCGCGGGAGGGCAAGACGACCACCTCCGTGCATCTCGCGATCGCGCACAGCTTACAAGGCCGCAAGACTCTGCTCATCGATGCCGACCTCCGCCGGCCGGGAATCCACACCCGGCTCGGACTCGCAAACGACACGGGTCTATCCGCCATCGTGAACGGTGATATTGAATGGTCGAAAGCGGTTCAGACGGTGGAAGCCCACCAGGACCTGCACGTCTTGACGGCCGGTCGCGCATCGCGTCGCGCGGCAGACAAGTTGGGGGCCGTTCTCAATACGGTGCTCGCCGCGGCGGAAGAGCAGTACGATCTGGTGCTGGTTGACTCGCCGCCGCTTCTCGGGTTCGCCGAGCCGCTGCAAATGGCTGCGATCGTGGATGGTGTAGTGGTAATCACTCTGGCAGGGCAGACCGATCGTAACGCCGTAGGGAGCGTTTTGAATGGTCTCAAGCGGGTGAACGCAAATGTGATTGGGGTGGCGTTGAATGAAGTGCATGAAGACATGAGCGACCGCTACTACTACTACGGATACTACGGGAAATACTATTCGAAGTATTACAAACCGATCAAGAGTTAGCAATGTGTCTGGCGATTCCGTCGCCTCAAGTCCGGTGTGTCACCCTCAAACGCTGCGCACACTGCCAGGCGGCGAAAGATAACTGCGGCGTGACCAAGATCATTGAGGCTATCGCGATTATGCTCACCACAATTGGAGGCTTCTCTCGTCAATAGACAGGCTGTGGCAGAGAACCCACCGAACGGCGAAGCGCATCACTCGGACTGCATTTGCCCAAAGCGCTCCAGCGATGAAACTGCGCCATCACCCTCACGTGAATTTGTTGGTGCCTGATCCCTAAGGAACCTGTTTGCAATCGCCGAACACCGCCCGACTCGGGCTACTGGGTATTGTTTCGACCCTGACAAGACTAGCCCAACTCGCCCTTCGTGCAGTCACGGTCCCTCTCTCTATTAGCCTGCTAGGAACAACCACATATGGATACTGGCTAGCGGTCGGTAGTTTCGTGGCATGGTTCACTGTGAGCGACCTCGGAATCGGACAGCTCTCTCTTTCCCAACTTGGCGAATGCATTGCTGCAAATGACTTGGACCGGGCACGAGACACCCTCTTTCGGACACGGACGCTGTACCTGTTGCTGTCATCGACCCTCGTCCTCCTGCTTGCCCTCGTCTACTTCACGTCAGGCACCTCACGCCTTATTCTGGGTTCCATCAGCCCCCTAAGCCGTCAAGACATTGACGAAACTTTTCTAATCGTCGGTCTGTCCGTTGCCTTTTCGCTAGTATTCAACACGGCGGCGATTCTTAACCAAGCCCTGCTGCGGACGGAACGCACCTATATCGCGAACCTACTTAACCCAGCCGCAACACTTGCGGCCCTCATTTTGAGTCGTTCGCTCGGCCCACAGTTATGCCTAACAACCTATGCGGCTCTGGTTGCGTTGCCGAATGTTCTGACATCCGCAGGATTGTATCTTTACACACAGGCTAAAGAGCCGCAGTTCCAAGCTCGACGTAGTATCCGGGAATTTACCTCGAGAGAGCATGCCGCTGCGTCCTCCATTTCCCTAATCATCATTCAAGCGGCAGAGCTAGCAATCTACTATGCCCCAAACATCCTTATCGCCCGTTTGTGGGGTCCCGCAGCCGTAACGGGCTTCGGACTTACCGCGGCAACCTTTATGATAGGGGTTAACCTATGTTTTGGCTGGGGCCAACCACACCTCGCGGCATACGCGATTAAGCATCATGAACCCAACCACGCCTGGATTGCTTGCCATCACCGAGCATTGTTAAAGCGGACTGTTGGAATATTTTCGTGCGCTGCTCTACTGCTTGCGCTCTTGGGCCCCCCACTGATTAGACTATACACATCGCATCTATCAGAAATACCGCACTCCCTCACCATATCGATGGCGACATACTACATACTCCTCGTCGCTTCTCAACAGAATGGATTTCTCTTGTTGGGTATACAAAGGGAACGCCGCAGAGCATTCATCCAAGCGGCTAATGCCGTCGCCCTGGTGACCGGCTTCTTTGTGGCGGCTAAGTTCAGATCACTACCCGCGGCATTTCTGCTTCCGGATATTACGCTCATAGCAGACTTTTGTTTCTCCGCTGCAACCCTCCGCAAGCAAACGCGAGACGAAAGCGCGGGTGCCGTCGCTGCCTGAGGTGCTAGCATGGTTGGAATATACTGGCTGCATGTTCTTATCGTCGGTCTGACGTTAGGTACGGTGGGCTACACGCACCGACAGAATCTGCTCGCCCCTTGGCCGGCGTTCTGTATTGCCCTCACATACAGCTTTTATTCTGATTTTTTAGTCCGGGGATATGACGATGACATTATCGGGGGAATACCGAACACGGATCTTGTCAAATATCAATTACTGGTCCTTAGCGTATATTTGGTCGGAATTGGCACTGCTTCTCTCCAATATCGCACTACAGCTTCCCGCCTCGCGCCCGAATTGCGGGACGTGCGCACCCACCCGGGAAAGTGTGAAGCGATTGCGTGGACGTTGGCGGCACTTGATTTCGGAAAACGTTTGTTCTTGACCGAGTGGAGCTTTTCGGATACGATGTCGCAGTCCTTTGGCCCACGAGGCGGCAACCCATGGAGTTCGGGAAATGCGTTGGGAGACGGGACATTCATTTTCGGCTTGACCCTCATTCTCCTGCCGGCTAGCGGTATCTCCTTTGCGACCCTACTCACAACTCGCTCTACAACATACGGGTGCCGACTCCGCGCGATAATCGGGCTGACTACTGTCTCAGCTCTGCTATTTACTTACGGTTCTAGAACATACTTCGCCGTTCCAATCTTGTACACCTGTATTCGATACACATACTCGACAAAGTCGATCTTTCGAAGGGCCCTAGCGTGGGTCGGCGTGGCGCTTCTCATATCTATTTCCTTTTCAGTGATCTTCCGCTATCGCAGCAACGGACTCCGGAGCTACATTGAGACCGGACAGGACGTCGATTTGGTAACACCCGTTTATCACCAAGACGATAGCTATTACCGAATCTTATATGCGGCCTATGTCGCCGAGTATTCGGGAACACGCCTGAATGCACCACTCTTCATTGAAACGGTCGCCGTAAACCCCATCCCACGTTACATCTGGAGCTCCAAGCCTGCCTTATTGGATGACTTTTGGGGAGACTACAAGCCGTATTTTGTGGCTATTACGTTTTTCGGAGAACTGATTTGCTTGGGAGGAATTTGGGTCGCACTAATAGCCGGAAGCGCCTTTCTGACCTGCCTCTTTGCGATTTTGAATAGCGGGTACTCTCTAATCGGCAGGCCGCTAGGGCTTGGCATCTACTTCACCGTACTACTCTATGTATATCAGTGTATGCGTTCCATGATGAGTATCACCATGTCTATATATTTCCCGGCTGGCATTATTCTGATAAGCATTGCCATGACAAGATCGCCGCAGACGCGAGCATGGCTTCGCATCTTGCCCCGCCGACCGACCCGTCGCCTAGACGGCGCTCACGCGCCAGCGTGGGGCCGAATGTGCGACTCAAAGTTTTAAGGCAGCCGCCAGGTGATTGTGCTCGCGAGCATTACCACGGAGCAGTACGAGCGTACCATCGGCACGCTCGTACCGAGATGGTTTGCGGCCCCGATCCTTGCCGCCGAACCTGCCACGCGCTTTGGCCGCGGGAACGTGTTACGTCAGTCGCTCTTTAGTAAGACGTCCTGCTCAGCCCTAATCTTCAACGTGGGTTGGATAGAGGCGGCCTTGTCGCTAGTGCCTCGAAAAAGCATTCGGATCTGCAGCCTGTTTCAATGGGTGCCTCTCGGACAGCAGGGAACCTTTAAGCGTCCTCGCGCACTGGCTGACCGGCGCGGTCGGGGCCGAGCGGACCAACGCGTCCACGACGGGCCTGCTGGACGTGCGGGACGGCGCGTGGTCGCGCGACCTGCT
>JBEHXD010000380.1:0-5583 GCA_048498875.1 Verrucomicrobiota bacterium | reverse complement strand
GCTGAGCGAAGCGGTCGCCACCGTCGAAGGAGAATCCATGAAGGGCCGCGTTTCCAGCGCCAGCCGGCCCAGCTTGTCCCAATCGTCATAATAGGAATAGCTCACCCAGCCTCCCGTTGGGTAGGTGATCGATTTCACCCTCAGATAATTTCCGTAGGCGGAAAGAGTCGTGTAATAGTCGAAGGTGGTCGTCAGGTTCGCCGTATCCGGATCCTGGTGGATTTCCGCCAGCTCCTCGCCCCAGCCATTCACGGCATCCTGCACCACATAGTGGTACTTGGTTTTCTGCACGATGGTCCCGCCCGTTCCACCAGTGCGGACCACCACCACGTCGTCACGCTGACCGGACGCCGGCACGGTATTCGTGTGGGTCGTGGTGCGCAAAACGGTCGAGCCATCACCTTCCTGCAGCGTCCAGTTGTTGTTTCCCGAAACCACGGCGACGCTGAGGGTCGAGACCCGCGACACCGAGCCTTCGTTTTCCGTAATCGTGAGCACACCCGAGGAATACTGCACCAGGATCGAACGCCATTGCGTCAGGGTGGCGGGATCGGAGAACTTGATCCGGTAACCGCTGCTTTCGTCGACGAGATCGACGATCACCTGCGGAGTGACGATCTTCTGGAGTTTGTCCGTGCCCGTGTCCTTCGTGACTGTGATCTGGTTGTTGTTCGAAGGCGCGGTATAAAAGATGCGATCGCGACTGCCGGGACTGTTGGTCAGGTCGAGTTCGCGAAAGACGATGCGGCCGGCAGTCTGTCCCCCGCGCAAGGCCCCCAATCCCACTTCCCAGGAAATCGCCTTGCCGATGTCGATGCCGGTGAAAGCGCCCGCGGGCAGAGGCGAGCCGTCGGCGTTGGGACGCAGTTCCACGTCGAAATTTCGCGAACCGCTGACGGAGCCTGCGGAATTTATGGCAAAGCCGTACGAGTCATGCGCCACGTCGACCGGCACGCCATTGAGATAAAGCGTGTAACCACTGGGCGCGATAAAGCTCATGTCGCCCGCCAGCGTGATGCCCGTGCTCGTGTTGGGCGCACCACCCGCGCCGAAGCCCCAGCTGCCGGAGTATTTTTTGCCCGGTTTCAACCAGACTCTCGCGGGCGTACCCTCACCCACGTTGTAGTAGCCGATGGATGATCCGGTCCCGCTTTCCCCCGTAATCGTCACCGAGCCCGAGCCTGAAAGCGAACCGCCGGAGTACGTCATCGTGGACTTCATCGAAAAGATGACGCCTTCGGTGAACGGCGAAGGCGCCACGGCCAGCGCGCGCACTGCCGAGATAAAAATAGCCAAGGCGAGAAAAAATTTCATGGTCGATGGCTCCCTTTATTTGCCGGCCTGCCGGACCGTGGCGCGAACCGCCGCGGCCCCAAAAGATCGGATGGCGGGGGGAGTGAAAATTTCCAAAGTGGAAGCGCGTGGCTTTGCTTGAGCCGCGCCGACGGCCACAACCACTGAATGGAGTGAATTGACCGGGATCGTGGGTGCGCGAACGATCAGGCTTTTCACCTGGTCAGCCATAGGTTTCACGGCCGCCTGCGGCATCGATCGTGGGGCGGTGGCGGATGGCTTCGACGTCGATGCCGTTTCCACAGTCAACACTTCGGCTTCCAGAACATCCAAAGTCCACGATTCGTTTGCTCCTGCGGCAAGCATCGCTTCGACGGAGGATTGACTCGCCATTTGGGTGAATGACCACACCTGTCCGTCGACGGCGATCACTGTCAGTCCGCTGGACGGATCGTAGGCCAAAAACACTTCGACGGGCTGTTTGCTCCTGTCGGTGGAATCCAACGGAAATCGCACCGGAATCGGATTCACTGCTCCGCTCGCACTCGCGAGCAGCAGGTGCCCGGCTCCGTCTTCCGGTCGAAATACCAAGGCCACGGGACCCAGGCCCAAAATTGGCCACTCATCACTCGCCACTTTAAAAGCGGGCCGTGTGACCAGGTGCGCTATCACCGCACCGCCTGTAAACGTCCGGGAAATCTGCGCTCCGGCTGGCAGGGTGACCGCCTGATCACGAATTAACGGTGGCACATTCGTTCCGGCAACCGTCCAGCCGGTCAAAATCGTTGATTCCCCGGTGGCGGACAAGTCGGTGGCAACCATCACACCCGCAACCGCGATGAGCAGTACTCGAAAAAAGGAAGGGAATTTCATGGGATTACTTTTTGTCTGTACCGGTCGTGCGGTTGAGGTCCGCATGTTCATTGGCGAAGGAGTCGCGCGCGCGGCGCAGCCACTCGTCGTCCGGTCGCAGCTTGATCGCCTCCTCAAAATCCCTTTGGGCCTGCGCCGGCTGGTCCAGATAATGGCCCCGGAGATAAGCGAGCTGCTGCAGGAGCATCGCCTTGTCCTGGGTGGAGGAGTCAGGCATCCGGGCGACCGCCAGAGCCAAAGCCTGTTCGGCGGCGGAGAAAAAAGTCAGTGCGTCCGTCCGCTTTTGCAGTCCGATCAGGCGCTGACCGATTGCGGAGGCGGAGAAGGCAAAATCCGCGTCGTGATCCGCCATGCGCAAGCCCGACGGCGAGTTCATTGCCTTGATGCGCATGAGCGCGGCGTCCGCTTTCTCGCGTTGTCCCGCGACGGCGGCGGCCGTGTCCTCCTGCAGCTTGAGCGCGTCGGCCATGGCCGACTGGAACGTGCTGTCGGTCGCGGATTCGATTTTGTCACCGGTCGTGGCCGATAACAGCCGGCTGGCAAAGCAGAGCGAGACTATCGCAATGCGATAAAAAGCGGAGGAGGCAATCATGGGGAAAAGATTTAATGATTGGGATGAAGCGCTTCGAAAATAACGCGCAAAAGAATGCGTCATTAGCGAAAAAGAAAGCTCACCCACTCTGGCCCGGACACAGAAACGAAAAAGTTAAAGTCCAGTATCCGTCAATGCTTCACCGAAAAAACTTGTTCACAGTTTGATGCAGAAATCGCCAAACGCGGTGACGACTCGGTTTTTGTTACTTCTAGTCTTCTTTTACCTCCTGAGAAATTAATTTTTCCGTGAACTCGAGCTCTTCGCGCAAAAAGATTTCACGGCCGCACCATTTTAATTCGCGGAATGAGTCTTCCAACGACGAACGACCACGACTAGTTTGAATCAAGATGCGTCGTATTTTCATTCCGTCAAAAATGGTCGCCGTGCTTGCACTGCTGATCGGGGTCTTCGGCGTGGCAGGATGCTCCGCGATTCGGGAAAAATTTCTGTTTTATCCCACCCACCGGACCGGCGACAACGGCCTCACGCCCTGGCAAATTGGAGGGGAAACGATCGGGTTTTCCCGCCTAGCTCCGGCGCAGAAAAACGTGTGGCTGCTGCTGCACGGCAATGGCGGCCAGGCGGCCGACCGCGTGTATGCGCTGCCGTGTTTTTCGGCGGATGACTCCGTTTTCATTTTGGAATATCCAGGTTATGGATCGCGCGAAGGCACGCCTTCCGTGGAAAGTTTCAACGCGGCGGCAAAAGCAGCGTTTCTCGATTTGAAAAACCGGTTCCCGTCGTCGCCGGTTTGCGTCGCGGCGGAATCCATTGGCAGCGGGCCGGCATCGGTCCTCGCCATCCTGCCCGCTCCGCCCGATAAAATCGTCCTCGTCGTTCCGTTCGATACCCTCAAAAGCGTCGCGAAGGAGCACGTCCGCTTCCTGCCCGTGGGGTTCATTCTCGGAAAAAGTTGGGACAACACCGCGGCTCTTTCAGACTACGCCGGTCCGGTGGAAATTTTTGGCGCGGAACAGGACACTGTCATTCCGATCAGCCACGCGGAAGCGCTGGTCCAACACTTGCAACACGGACAATTCCACCGCATTTCGGGTGGACACAACGACTGGTCATCGGGAAACCAGGTGAGATTTCACAATCCCTAACCACCCTTTACGCGTACGCATGAAAGCTTTCGTTTTCGATCTGGGAGACACGCTCATTGAATATGAAGGCCTGCCGTTGAGCTGGGAGGCGCACTACCCGGAAGCCTTGCGACGCCTCGCCGATTCGCTCAGCCGTTCTTTGAATGCGGACGACCTTGAAGCGGGGTGTTCCGTGTTGCGCAGCTACAACACCCGGCTGAATCCCCGCGATCGCGAAGTCACGTTCACCGCGATCGCGGACGAAATTTTTCGGGCGTGGAACTTCACGCCACCCTTGTCGAATGAAGTCGGAATCGCCCGCAACTTCTTCCAAGTATTTCGCCAGCGGCTGCGTTGTTTTTCGGAAACGAAAACGGTCTTGCAGACCCTGCGGCAGCAGGGATTCGCAATCGGAATTTTCACCGACGTGCCGTACGGGATGCCACGCGAACTCGTGCTCGCCGACATTCGCGAGACCGCACTCGACGGACTCTTCGACGTCCTGCTGACTTCGCGCGAATCCGGTTACCGCAAGCCGAGGGTCGAAACCATCACCGCGGTGGCAACGAGTCTCGGTTGCACGGCACGCGACGTGATTCATGTGGGCAACGAAAAGAAAGACATCGATGTGGCGCGCGCCTTCGGTTGTCGCGCCGTACTGGTCAATCGCGGCACCAAGCAAATCGATTGGGGGCAGGATCGGACGATTGCGGCGCTGAGCGAATTGCTGACGGAGCGGTGATCCACCCTGTTGCGCGCAAGCGCGCAACCTACCTAGGTGGAACGCGACCTCCGGGCGCGTTGGGGAATTCGCGCACGCTGAAAACCCGGAGTCGATCATCACCTAAACTTTCAGCGGAGTCGCTCCCGCCGCTTCCTCCCAGCGGTAGGTGACCTTTTCCGTGCCGATGCGCCAATCGCGCGGCGTCGTGGTATGCAACCAGTCCAGCGGTTCGCAGCCTCCGGGCGTTCCCCCGGAAAGCGCGATCTGCATGGCGTCGCGAAAGGCTTTTTTCTGCTCGGACGTGATCGTGTCGGGATCCACGGATACAAACAACGCCGTGCCGCTGCGCGCGACCAGATCCAAAAACTGGCGGTCGAATTCCCACGGGGTATACGACGTATGCGCGGCGCAATCCGGATCACTGGAGAAAAACGCGCCGTTTTGCGGCAGCCGGTACGCCAGCGTGTTGATGCCCATCCGGCGCGTGCGTTCCCAGATGCGGCCCGAGGTGTCGTCGCCCGTGCGCTGGATTTCGAAAATGCCCGCGCCGAGGTGCCCGATGGTATTGCATCCGAGCAGAACCGCGTCGCCCGCGCCTTCCCGCAGGGTCCGGTAAAGGCGCAGGATGATTTCCGCGTTGGTGAGCGACTGATCGGCGAAGTGCCAGCCGCCATCCGTGAGCTCCGCGCCCATTTCAAAACCCCAGCGGCCAAAAATATCGTAGGTCGAGAAATCGTGCTTGATCAGCTCGTAGCCCCAGGAGCGGATGCGCGCGACGTCGTTTTTGATCAGCAGAAGATTTTCCGGCAGCGTCAGGTCGAGCGGTTTTTCCTCCGCGGTGCACGGACCCGCGCGCAAGCGGTGCGGGTCGTCCACCTTCATGAGAGCGGTGGGCCGCATCCAGATTCCCGGACGAACGCCGAGCTTCTTCATGTCGGCCGCCAGCCCGGGCATGTCGGGAAAACTGGTGCCGCGCCGCATCCGGCGCCCGGCCGACGCCGCGCGCTTCCTGG
>JBEHXD010000379.1:0-5591 GCA_048498875.1 Verrucomicrobiota bacterium | reverse complement strand
CTTCCTCGTTCATCGCTTCACCCGCAGTTCGGCGAAGTCTTGAACGCCCCGCCCGGTCTCACCCTGCGGCGCGTGGGACCGAGTGCAGAAACCGGCGCCTGAGGAAAAAGGGGATACCCGGCGCGCCGCGGCGGCGGTCGTCACGGCGAATTACTTCTCCGTGCTCGGGGTTCCGCCGGCGCAGGGCCGGACCTTTTCCCTGGCGGAAGCGACTCCCGGCTCGTCCGCGCCAGTGGTCATGGTCAGTCATCTCTTCTGGAAAAAACACCATTTCGATCCTGCGCTGCTTGGGTCGACCCTCCTGATCAACAGCCGGCCATTCACCGTGGTGGGAATCATGCCGGAAGGATTTACCGGGACGACGGCCCTTTTTCACACCGAGCTTTGGCTGCCACTGGGAGTTTACGATCAAATGCGGAATGATGCGGCGGCCGATGTGGGACGGGCCTTGAACGATCCCATGAATCCGGCGCTGATGATCCTCGGGCGGCTTAAACCGGGAGTGACAGCCGCCGCCGCCAGGTCCGGCATGCAAGCCCTGTCAGTCGGGCTTGCCCAGACTTTTCCTGATGTCCAGGCGGACCGGACGCTGACGGCGGCGCCGCCCTCGCGGTTTGCCTCGGGCAGCAATGACCGGGCCGTGGCCTGGGTGGGGGTACTCCTGCTGGGCATGGCGGCGATCGTGCTGTTGGTGGCGTGTCTCAATCTCGCCAACATGCTGCTGGCCCGGGGGACGGCCCGGAGAAAGGAATTTGCGCTGCGGGTTGCGCTGGGCGGACGGAGGGGACGAATCATCCGGCAACTTCTCACCGAGGGTTTTTTGCTCGCGTTGATCAGTGGCATCGCAGGTTTGCTGCTGGCGCTATGGGCTTCGGATCTGCTGGCGGTCTCGTTGGGCCGGATGATTCCGATCGATCTGGTGTGGACGGCCGAGCCGAGGCCGGTGCTGCTCGCGGCGACGTTCGGATTGTGTGTCCTGAGCACCCTGGGTTTCGCGTTTGGTCCGGCGCTCAGGCTTTCGCGGAGCGATGCGATGGTTCACTTGAAGGAAAACGCGGCCGAGGATGTCGTCCGCCGCCGTTGGAAATTTCTGCCCCGCAATCCGCTCGTGTCGGCCCAGGTGGCTCTTTCGCTGGCCTTGCTGACCTGCGCCATGCTTTTCATCCGGAGCGCCACGCGGGCAGGTGCGGGCGCGACGGATACGGGTTTGCACGGCGAGGGCGTTTACCTCGTCGAGATCGATGCCGGCCTCGGTGGCCGTGATCGGCCGCAGGCGATGGATCTTTACCGCCGTCTTTCCGAACGGTTTGCCGCTCTGCCCGGAGTGCTCGGTGTGAGTGTCGCAGTCGACGTACCGTTGAGCGGACAGGATTTCGAAAAACCGGTCCATCGCGCCAGTGGCCGCCCGGGTGGCAAATCGGACACGACCGCCAAGTGGAACGGCGTGGGCGAGGACTATTTTAAGACGATCGGTCTGCCGCTGCTGCGGGGCCGGGCGTTCACGTCGGCCGAAGCGAATCAGGCCGGTGAGCCGCCCGTTGTGATTATCAATGAAAAGCTGGCCGGCCAGCTTTGGCCTGAAGGCGACGCCCTTGGCCAGCGATTACAGTTGGACGGGGTAAAAGCGAAAAAGGCCCCGGTGGCCGGGAAGGGTGGGACCGGTCCGGAGGAAGCCGGATCAGCCGCGACCTATGAAGTCATCGGCATCGTGCCCGTCACGCGGCACAATCTTTTTGAAACCAGCTCAGATGCAGGGCTCTATCTGCCGTTCGCCCGTGGCTTTAACAGCCATGTGTTTTTCCAGGTTAAATTCGCCTCGCCGGGGCGCGACGGCGAAACGGCGGCGGTCGATATGTTGCGGCGCGCCGTTCAGGAGATTGACGGCACACTGCCGGTTCTCTCGCTCAAATCGTTTGCGAGCCATCTCGATAACAACATCCAGATATGGATTGTGCGGGCCGGGGCTGCGCTGTTTTCGGCTTTCGGCCTGCTGGCGCTGTGCCTGGCGGTGGTGGGGATTTATGGAGTGCTCGCGTATTCGGTGGCGAGACGCACCCGGGAGATTGGTATTCGCATGGCGTTGGGGGCGCATCCCGGTTCGGTCCAGCGAATGATTTTGGGTGAGGGTGCTGTCATGCTGGGCAATGGATTGGTGTTTGGATTTTTGCTCGCGCTGGCCATCGGGAAGATCGTGGCGGGTCTGCTTTACCGCGTGGACGCGCTGGATCCCGTTGCCTTCACCGCGGCGCCGGCCGTGCTGGCGGTGACCGCGTTTTTCGCCTGCTGGCTGCCCGCGAACAGGGCAACCAAGGTCGCTCCCATGGTGGCGCTACGAACAGAATGATTATGAGAAGTAGCGAGCATCGGGTAGCGGGTAGTGAGTATCTGCAAATCGGCGACGCTAACCGCTCTGGAAATTTTTAATCCTCAAACTTCATGGCCCTCTTCTTCGCCAAAATCATCCTCGTGGAATTTCTGGTCTTTGCCGTCATGGTGACCGGTTCCTTCGCTCTGAGTCACCTCGGTCTGATGCTGGTGAGCCACATCGACCGCCTGCTTTCACCCGGAATTTCCCGCCAGGATGTTTCCCCTGATAAATTATCAGCGGACGGTTCCCGCTGATCGAAAAGACAACGCAGGGAGTGTCCACAGGGGTGTGGGCACTCCCTTACTTTCCCAGGAAATTATTCCGCCATGAAAATTCGTGCCCTCATCGGAAAAAAGAAAAAGGAAGCGGAGATGACGGAGGAAATGCGGCAGCACATCGAGCGACAGACGGAAGCCCATGTTGCCGCAGGCCTGAACCCCGGCGAGGCGCGCTACCGGGCGATGAAGGAATTCGGCAATGTGGCGAGCATCCAGGAGCAATGCCGCGAGCAGCGGGGCTGGCTTTGGCTGGAGCAGGCGGGTCAGGATTTGGGTTACGCCGTGCGACAATTGCTGAGGCTGCCGGGATTTTCCGCGACAATCATTGTCACCCTCGCTCTCGGCATCGGTGCCTGTACGGTCGTATTCACGGCGGTCAATTCCACGCTGCTGAACCCGCTGGTGGGCCAATCTTCCGAACGGGCCGTGATCATCCATGAAACGGAGCCGCCACGCCGGCCGCAAATGCAGTTGTCGCCTCCCACCTTTCTGGACGTGAAGGAACAGGCAAAGTCACTTGAAGTGGTGACTGCCTGGGTGGGATCCACGCTTACCATCCAGACTGATGTCGAGCCGGTGTTCGTGCGTGGCATGGCCATGTCTTCCGGGTTGGCGGGCAACTGGAGTTCCGTCCCTGCCTTGGGGCGGCTTTTCAGCGCCCAGGAGGAAGAGCAGGGCGAGCATGTCATCATGCTGAGTTATGCGCTTTGGCAGCGGTTCTTCCGCGGTTCCCCTGACATCATCAACCGCGTGATCGAAACCGACGGCGGCCCGTTCACGGTGATTGGGATTATCGCCCCCGAATTTGCCCGTTACGGAAGCGATGCCGAGTATTGGGTTCCTCTGATGCTGACGGAGCAGCAGCGCACATTGCAACGAGGCTCCCGCTACCTGCAGACGAACGCGCGGCTGAAACCGGGTGTCTCCCTCGCCCAGGCCCAGGCCGAACTCGACGTCATTGCCGCGAACATCGCCCGGCAGAATCCGGGCACCAACAAAGGGGTTGGTCTGCTGGTTCGGGACATGGGGGCATACATCAACCGGAGCCTGGCTCCCATGCTGTACCTGCTGCTGGCGGTGGTCGGCTGCGTTTTGTTGATCGCCTGTGCCAATGTCGCCAATCTCCTGCTGGCGCGTGCCACCTCGCGGCAACGTGAAATGGCGGTGCGAATGGCCTTGGGCGCGGGCCGCGGGCGATTGGTGCGCCAGCTCCTCGCGGAGAGTCTGCTGTTGTCCGCCCTGGGTGGTGCCGGCGGAATCATGCTGGCAAAATGGGCCATTCGTTTTCTGCAAGTCTACGGGCCGTCTTCCGGCACCGATCTCGCGCGATTCGCCTTTCTCGAGCTCAATCTGCCGGTGGTCCTGTTTACTGCGGGATTCAGTCTGTTCACCGGGGTGGCTTTTGGTCTGGCGCCGGCTTGGTTTGGCTCGGGCGTCAACCAACAGGAGGCGCTTAAACAAGGCGGTCACGGCAGCACCGATGGCGGGGTCAGGACCGGATTGCGCAGCACTCTGGTGGTCCTCGAAGTCACGCTGGCGCTGACGCTGCTCACGGGGGCGGGACTGCTGGTGCGCAGTTTCGCCAGGCTTGCGGAGGTCAATCCCGGTTTCGCGGTCGAACGCGTGGTTCTTATGCGACTCGGTTTTGGCCGCAAGTATACCACGGTGGAATCGCGGCGGCAGTTGGTCGACACCATCCTGGAGCGGATCAGGGCTGTGCCTGGAGTGGAAGATGCGGCGATTTCCAGTCTGACCCCGTTCAACAGTCCGGGCCTGATGAATTTGGAGCTTCCCGGACGGCCGCCCTCCCAGTTGCAGCCTGCGGCCATTCCTTATTTTGTGACGCCGGGTTACCTCCGCACAATGGGCGTCCGCCAGTTGCGGGGGCGTGGGTTCGAAGAGACGGATGGCAATTCAGCTGCACTGGTGGTGGCGGTTAACGAGACGTTTGTGAAGCAGTATTTCCCCGATGCGGATCCGATGGGCCGGACGATCACGTTGAATTTTGGTCCGAACTCCAAGGTGCCGGCTGAAATCGTCGGCGTGGTCGGTGATGTGATGCAAGGAACACTGGGGCAACTGGTGCCGGCACAGATGTATGTGCCGCGGTTGATGGGAAACGAGATCAACGTTCTGATCCGGATCGCCGGCAAAGGCGACGACTTGCTGCCCCTGCTTAAAGCCCAGGTTCACGGAGTGGATCGCAGCTTGCCGGTGGTCGGAGCCCGGACGATGGCCGAGGCGATGAGCAACGCGCTGGCGCGGTCCCGCCTCATGCTCTCCTTGTTGGGGATTTTCAGCCTGATCGCCCTGGTGATTGCCGGTGTTGGCATCTACAGCGTGATGGCCTATGCAGTCGCGCAGCGCACCTCCGAGTTCGGCATTCGCATGGCGCTCGGTGCCAGTAGAAGTCGCATCCTCGTCGAGGTGTTGCGGCGCGGGATGAGCATCGTGTCACTCGGTCTGGTGCTGGGCGTGGCGCTTGCTCTTCTGCTCGGAGAGACGCTGCAGGCGATGTTGTATGAGATCAGTCCCCGGGATCCGGTGGCACTCGTAGTTAGCGTGTCGATACTGGCGCTGGTCGCGCTGGCCGCCTGCCTCTTTCCGGGCTGGCGGGCGACCAAGGTGAACCCTGCAGTCGCCCTGCGGGCGGAATGAACTTATGAACTGGTCCGGCAAATTGATGAACCTCTTTCGGTGGCGGCGTCGGGAGGGCGAGATGACGGAGGAAATGCGGCAGCACATCGGGCGGCAGACGGAAGCACACATTGCTGCGGGTATGAATCCCGACGAGGCGCGTTATCGCGCGATGAAGGAATTCGGCAATGTCGCGAGCATCCAGGAACAATGCCGCGAGCAGCGGGGCTGGCTTTGGCTGGAGCAATGGATGCGGGATTTCCGGCTGGAGTTGCGAACCTTGCGCCGGTCGCCGGGGTTCAGCCTGT
>JBEHXD010000378.1:0-5622 GCA_048498875.1 Verrucomicrobiota bacterium | reverse complement strand
AAGCGCGATGAGCGTTCCGACTACACAGACGAAGATGTCACGCCGGGGGCTTTCCACTCGGAATACATGTATCGGCCAGGCATACCAGACCAGCACAGCGACCAGCCAAAACGGCCAGGAGAAAAACAACACCAGCGGATTAGTCCTCGGGATGACCAACCAGCAAAGAAACAGCAAGGCGGCGTGGGGCAGCATCCATTTTGAGTTCACGGCGGGAGGGGGAGGGGATTTCCAATTTGTCTGTCACTTCCGCTCTACCGATCCGTTTTGGACTTGGGGACCGTGTAATCAGCCGGAGCGAAAACGATATCATCGACGAGCGCTCCGTCTTTCCCGGAATAGTGATAGATCAAAGTAACTCCCTTCCGGACAATTTCGATCGTCGGGGATTTTTCCACACCCATTCTGATTGTCGGCACCACCTTGGCTTTCCATGATTCCCGGTCGACCTCCCGGGCATCGAGCGAGATGATGGTGGCACGGATCGTCACTGTTTTATCCGGTCCGACCTCGGCCCCTTCCAGACGGGTAACTTCATCAATCATGGTCGTCGATTTTGTATTTATTCCCTTCGCAAAATCCCGGGCCATGATTGCCGCCGCTTTTTCAAGGCTGATCCTGCGCACCGTGAGAAACGCGGGAATGGCCAGCCCCACGAGGAGAATGGGAACGCAGATGCCGGTCAGCCCTTTCCAGAGCAAGCCTTTCCTCCCGTGCCGGGAAATGCCCGCCAGGGCAATGATTCCTGCCGGAATGGCGGTGAGCATGATCACTCCGCCGAGGACGGACATGACCTGTCTGGTGGATCCGGGGGCGCCCATGCCGAGAAAATTGATCACAAACGCGGCCAGCAACGACCAAACCGCGTAGGTTGCAGCTTTGTGAAAAAAGCTCGTGGTGTCGGCCGGGTCGGGGCGAAGGGGATTTTCCGTCATGGGGCTTGATATGATAAATTAAAGAGGGTGCATTAAACCTTCTTCAGGGAAGGTTGTAATCATCCGGAACCTTCCTGGTACGAAACACCTCATCGGTCACCACTGATTCATAGATGAATTCGGAAGCGGTGAGGGACTTTACCACGTATGCGTCATCGAAGTATGAATCGGGTCCAAAGACGGGACGTTTCTCTCCGTTCTTCAACCATCCCATCGTTTTGGTGAAATAAATATCACCGGACAGCCCCCACACGCCATATTCCTGGCTGATCTCGACGTCCCCCTGCGACGACTGGTTGCGAAACGTGATCACAAAAGTGCCGTCCGGCGACCGTTCATTCAGCCACATCTTGCTGCCACCTTCCCTGACCGGAGCTTCACCGAGCCATTTTCCGGCCAGATATCCCCGGTTATGCTCGAGGCCGACCGGCGCGGCCGGCTTGGCGAGATAAACGCCGGGGGAGGAGGCACAGCCGGCAAGCGCCAGTGCGACCAGTGAGGTAACAATTGAAATGCGCATGGTGAATTTTTGCCTGCGGGATGCCTCGGCCCTTTGTTCGGGAAGTTACCATTAGGGCGTGGCAGCCGGTGTCGGCGAGACTGGCGTCGGAGCCGGCTTTTGTTCTTTTCGCACAAGCCTGAACTCAACGGGACGAATCGTGCTGCGATCGACCCAGTCCCTCATCTGGAGTTCGTCCCACGTGCCGGGGTCGAAACCCGGGGCACTAATCCGGATCTCCCGGAAATATCCTCCGGCGAAATACGCGTCCATCCGCCGCACGGGCAAATGCAGTTCGGGAACCGATACCCGGATAATACCGTCTGCATCGCTTAAGAAAGGATGTGATTCCTGTGACTCACCACTCGGTCCCACATATCGCCAAACGGCCGTTGCGCCGGAGATTGGCTTCATCGACGGGTATTCGATCACCCGGCATTCGAATTCGACCGGCGGAAGTGTCTGGAGGGCTGTTCCGATGCAGCCGGCAAGAAAAGCGGCGCCCATGATCAAAAAGAGTGTGATTGTGTTTTTTTGCATCGGTCAGACAAAAATGTTTATCCCGGAAAGGGATTGAAGGAGCCCGTGTGATTTCCTTCTCTCCCTTCGTATCCTTCGCGAGACCCCTTGTCCATCGGGTTCGCTGGGTTTCGATCAAGGCGTGGTGGGCGCCGTTTTGTCGTGCGGGTTTGACTCAATCAGACGGAGGAGATGCAAACAATAGAGCAGGGGAAGAATCCCGAACACGCCGAACGAGCAATCAATCAAACGCCAGTAGACGGGAATCCCCCGAATTGCACCGCAAACAAATGCGAGCGGGATGACCAGGAGACAGGCGGCGGTTCCGGCATATAATGCGGGACGTCCTTCCTCCGGTTTCAGCCAGGGGCCAACAAAGAAAAGTGCGATGGTGATATGCCCAAAAGCCAGCCAGTCGGTGCCGTAGGCGATCCATGGATACCGGGCATACGTGTCTTCGAGTCCAAACCTTACCGTTAAAATCCAAAATTCCCATCCCGTGTGACCCGCCGGCGAAGCCGCTTCGCCCAAACCCAGCCAGGATGTCAGGAGTCTCATTTCCGTTAACAGCGGAAACGCGGTCACGCCGCTCAGGATCAATCCAACGATAAACACGCCGATCGTAATCCGAAAACGCCTTTTGGCAGTGGTGAGGGTCATTTTTTTGGGGACGATATTTTTATTTCCCGATCGACGTGTCGCGAATATCACTTCGCCAGAAACCTTGTGCGTGGTCGCGACCGCAAAATAAAGGCGGCGATCTTTCTCTGACTTTTCGATGGAATTTCAAACCCGACGGCCATCCCGGGTAGGGGCCGTTGCCCTCAACGGCCTTCTGCGTTCGCTCCCAAGGCGGTTGAAGGCAACCGCCCTGCCTATATTGCTATTTGGGATCAGATCGAAGGGAAATTTCGTGGCTGTATCGGAGCAATCGATAAAGCAGCAGCCAGGGCAGGAGCAGGACAGCGGTTGAAATCAGGCCGGCGGCGGGGTGAGTTCTGAAACTCCCGCAGATGAAGGGTAGGAAACATAACAGCGAAATGATCAGGATGGGAAACAGGTGACGGAGCATTCCCAGCGATGCGATCGTCAGCAATCCATAGGCTGCTGCAGGGAGAAGGAAGAGGCAATCGGACCAGCGCACGCGATGCATGATGTCGCTCAGAAGAGGATTGGCGATAAGATGCCAAAGCACGGCGCCCAAGCCACAGGCGATCAGTCCCGAGAGAAGCGCGACGCCTTGCCGGATGAGCGAAATCTTATCCTTGATTGAAAGCATTTCCGGTCTGGAATCCATGGACCGGCCTGCGGGTGATCGCGGGTTCGCCCGGACTTTCATCAGAAACTGGTTCGCACCGAGCCGAGCTTCCGGTCGAACCAGTGGAGCAACCCCGACGGCTTTCCCGTGATCGCGGCGTAGCACATCAGGATCGATCCGCTGAGAACGACGAATGAGCCGATCAAAACCGCGATCTTCACGACGCGCATCACCGAATCTTCCTCGATCAGGTCTGATTGGGTGGCTGGCCGGGAATGCACGGGAATCCCAAGAACCTTGGTCACGACCACGTAATTGCTGGCATCCCGTTTTTCGACCTGCGTAAACAGGCTCACAACATCCAGACCAAACTGCGATGCCATCGCGAGAATGACCCCCAGGACCAGAAGCGGCGCGAGTCCGGTCCCGAAGATTTGAGCACGACGTTTTCCACTGATCTGATGATTTTCCATAAAAGCCTTTGTTAATCGTTGGCGATTTGTTTTACGACGAGGGTTCCGGCAGCAGGTTTGCTTTTTCCGCCAGATCGACTTCCTGGCGGCGTTCGAAGGAGGCTCTGCGAATTCCAGCAGTGGGTTGCGCGCTTGCGTGCAACGTGGCGTGCAAGCACGCCACCTACCAGCTCACGCGACCGCTCTTGGATGGCATCGGGTGGTGGAAAGGCGGTTCTTTTTTCCCCTCCCATATTTCGGGATCGAAAACCGTCATCACCTGGATTTTCCACTGGCCGCCGATTCTGGAAAAAATCGCCGTGCCATACTGCGTGGTCTTCAACACGGAATAACCCTCCAACTTATAGCGCTGGATGAGTTGGGGATCGCGACCGGTGAGATCAAATTCCTTGGTATAAGTGAAAATCGCCCACCCGTGATTCTCACCACCGCCGATCTCCAGGAATTTTTCGACTTCAATTTTTCTGAGCTGATCGGCGTCGCGCAGTCCTTGATAGAATTTCAGCAATTCCGTTTCGCCGGTGGCCACCAGTTTGTTGTCCACGAAGAATTTCGCGTCAGTGGCGTAGAGTGCCACACACTCCTTGATTCTGCCTGCTTGAAAGCTTTGCGCATGAATTTCGGCGAGCGATTGTTTTGCGATCTTTTCGAAATCCGCTTCCGCGCTGAACCCAGTGAGAAGCGTGGCCAATAATATGAATCCGATGACCAGATATCTGCAAACGTAAGGCGGGTTTCTGAACATGGGGACAGTGAGGTTGTTTTTGCCAGCAGGGTCAGGCCTTCTCGGGTTTTAGGTCGTCGTAAAACCAACTCAGGTGGGAGCAGTTTGCGCAGATGAGAATGCAGGCCTCATGATCGGTCCATTCGGTGCCCGACAAGGCACTCCAGGCGGTGCTCAGAGATGCTTTCTTCTTCCGAAAAAGAATGTTTTCACAATGCGGGCATTCGACCAGACGGTCGCCCGCCCGAAAGGACTGAGCTTTTGGGGCGGTAACGAGGGCCTTCGCCGCTGCCTTTAATCCACGGGTGATGTTCATAAAATATTTCCCACGGGCTGTCAGCTACCCTGAGTTGGGCGTTGTGCGGAGGTGCCCGGTTCGCCGCCGGTGGCTTCGGATTCAACGATCATGCTGATCAGCTTCGCTTTTATCATGATCCGTTTCTTGTTTTCCTTCTCGAGCACCACCATGCCGTTGAGCTCATAGGGAAACCCGCCTTTTCCGATTTGTGCCACGTCGCTGACACCGACCACCTTGACCTTCCTTAAAACGTTGGTTCCGCCAAGGTGAACGTCCACCCATTCGGCATCGCTGAAAAATCCCTTGAGCTTGATGAGCGGCGGCTGATCCGGTGTTTGCCCGGGCTGATTGGCGGGACGCTTTCATGCGAGTTGGTGTGCGATGCCTTGTTTGAGCAGTTGCATACCCGAAAAAGACGCGTTTTTTGCCATCCAGCTTTCGATTGTGCCAGGTGCTGTGCCGAGCGCAACACAAGTGCGCGCAACGAAACGCCGCTGTACGGTTTCGATTGCGGACGTATCGATCAAGTCCCCGGCATGGAAGGGAGTGAAGCGGACCACCGCGTCCGGTTTTGCGAACCGCTGATGGCCGGCGAGAAAGATATGGGCCGCGCCTCCTGCGGCCAGCCCCAGGCAATGGGTCCGGATTTCGAGGGGGGATGCTTCGATCCGCCGGATTATTTTTTCGCAGGCGAGGGCCACACCTCCGGGCGAATTGATGCAGATGGTAATTGGACGGTCTTCGCCTTTCTCGAGGCGTGCCAAAGCGTCCAAAGCGTTCGCAGCCAATTCGTCGGTCACGGGCAGGCCGATGAAGACAATCCGATCGCGAAGAAACCTGTGGGTCGAGGGAGGATTCAATCCAAACAGGTGGATTACCGCGATCGTGTTCGCTGCTTGCGCAACTTCTGTTGCTG
>JBEHXD010000377.1:0-5655 GCA_048498875.1 Verrucomicrobiota bacterium | reverse complement strand
TTCACGCCCGGAGTGACACGTCCGGGCCAGATCGGCAGATCGGCCGGAACGATGCCCACATTGCCGCCGTCGGGAGAGGAAAGGTAGGGATTGCGGGAGAAATATTCCGTCGGCACCAGGTCGGCCCGCAACGGATCGCTGTTGTTGTTGTGGAACAGCCGCCCCACGTCGTCCTGCGTGATGCCCCATTGTCCGCGCGTGGCCGTGGGCTCGCGATCGAAACGTCCCTTGCCCAGGTAACGAAAACGGGTCGTGTGGTTGGCGCTGTAGATCCAGTTGTCGAGCGCATGCATCAGCCCGTTGGCGGTGTGTTCCGGATTGGTTGTCACGCCGTAATCGCTGGCGACTTCCTTTTTCTCATCGGCGACACCATCGCCGTTCGTATCGCGGAAAAACCATAGGTGCGGGGGCTCGCCGACCAATACGCCATCGTCGACCAGCGCGAAGGCACGGGGCATCACCAGGCCATCGGCAAAGACTTTCCGCTTGTCCATGCGGCCGTCGCCGTCGGTGTCTTCCAGGACCACAACCGTTCCCACTTTCGCGTCTTCGCCGACGCCATCGGGGTTGGGCATGAAGGCGCTCATCTCGACGACCCACAAACGGCCATCCGGACCAAACGCCGCCGCGACGGGATTATGAATGAGTGGATCGCTGGCGACCAATTCCAGCTGGAAACCGGGTGCGACCTTAAAGGTTTTCATCTCGTCCTCGGCAGAGAGAATCGGGCTCGGCGGAATTTGCAGGTGCGGGGGCGGCGGGGCCTGGACTTCCCCCGCAGTGTCCCCGTTTTGGGCGAACACTATGGTGGTTAGAAAAAGACAGGTCGGAAAAAGGAGTCGGCGCATGGGGTCGATTTAAACAGATGAATCGATGATGACGGCGCAAGCGCCGGGAAAATTACTCTTCGGGCAGCGGTTGATCCTTGGTCTCCGGCAGGAAGGGCAGCACGACCAGCCCAAGGAGCAGCACCAGGCTCACCCACAGACCCGCGGAACGGAACGCCTCCACGTTGCCGCCAAGGCTCTTCGTGATTTTTCCCACGGTGAAGGGCGCGCTCGCCGCGACGAAACGGCCGACATTGTAGCAAAAGCTGGTTCCTGTGCTGCGGAGACTGGTGGGAAAAAGTTCCGGCAGATAAATGGCGTACACGGCAAACACCGAGAGCTGGCCGAAGCCCATCAGCGGCAGCATCCAGTACATCTGGTCAATTTCCCGAAGGTATTTGAAAACGAGACCGGTGAACAAAAAGGAGAGCGTGATGGAGAGCCCGAACGCAAACCGCCGGCCCTTTACCTGGGCGACTTTGGAAAGGATCATCATGCCGGTGAAGCCGCCAATGTTCTGCAGCAGCAGTCCCATCGAACTCCAATGGGCTTTTTCATTGGCCAGCGCTTCGGGCGAAAGATGGGAAGAGGCGAGATGCTGCGCGACGATCGAGCGCACGATGGTCGGGTGAAAATTGCCCAGCCCCCACAATCCGACGATGCCGGCGCCACACATGATCAGGCCGAGCCAGGCATGTTTCGCCCAGCGCGGATTGGTCAGCAGGTTCAGATAGGATCCGAATTTAATTCCGCGCTTGGTCCCTTCCGCGCGGGCGGCGATCCACTTGTCGGGCTCCGGCATGCGACCGATGATAAACACGCAAAGGAAAGCCGGCACCGCGCCGACCAGAAACATGGTCTGCCATTCCTTGAGCCCAAAGGGCAGCAGGCTTTTGGCTCCGAGGGCGCTGATCCCGATGCCAATGAAGGCGGCGATCAGATTGCCCACGGTGGAGAGCGACTGCAGCAAACCGAGCGCGGGAGCGCGGGTTCGGTCCGGCACGGAGTCGGCGACCAACGCGACGGACAATCCGAAAACGCCGCCGATGCCCAGGCCCGTCAGGATGCGATAAACGCAAAAGCTGGTGTAGCTCGACGCGAACGAACTCAAGCCGGTGCAGAGCGAATAAAGCATCACGCTCAATCCAAGAACCCTGGCTCGTCCAAACCGGTCGCCCAGCGCACCGAGGACGAGTCCCCCAAAACCCCAGCCGATCAGAAAAAACGAAGTCGTGTACGAGCCGAATTCCGAGGCGCGCGCTTTCTCGACGACCAGCGCATCCATGGCGCTGTCGCGCGCGAGATTGAAAAGTTGCTGATCGAGGCAATCGAAGAGCCACGCCAGCGAGGCGATGATGAAAACCGACCAGTGTCTGCGATCAAATGTCCGCCACCACGCTTCGTTGGTACTCATGGCGCAAGCTTCACCGGTGCACCGGATTTGGCGGAGGAGTAAATGGCATTCACGAACGCCACGGCCTTGCGTCCTTCGCGACCGTCGAGCGCGTGGGGCCGGTTTTCGCGAATCGCATCGACGAAATCCTGCAGCTGGCGGCGATGGCCTTCGATGCTGATCGATGCCGGATTGGCCGCACCCGAGCCCAGGGTGTTGGTCTGGCCTGCCGCCCGAATCGCGTCGTCTTCCGGCAGCGCACGGCGAAATTCCCAGCGGACGATCCGGTCATCCTCGAGCACAATCGAACCGTATTCACCGCACAGTTCGTGGCGGCGCGACCAGCCGGGCCAGGCGGCAGTGGTGGCTTCGAAAGCTCCGAGGGCGCCATCAGGAAACTTCAAAGCGGCGCAGGCGGTGTCTTCGACTTCGATGCCGGTGTGCACCCGTTTCGTTTGCCAGGCAAACACCTCGGCGGGCAGGCCGGCAAACCAGAGCAGAAGATCCAGGCCGTGGATTGCCTGGTTGATGACTGCGCCACCGCCGTCGTTGCCGAGCAGGCCGCGCGGCGGCGTGTAATACTGGGCAGTGCGATGCCATTTCACGTAATTGCTCGCAAGCACGAGCCGACCGAGCCTTCCCGCATCAATGGCGGCCTTGACGGTGCGCGCACCATCACCGAAGCGGCCTTGAAAAATGGGTGCGATGCGCACCTTCGCGGCTTCGGCGGCGGCGATGATTTGATCGGTCCGCGCGGTGTCCACCTCGATGGGCTTTTCGATCACGACATGCTTGCCGGCCCGGATCGCGGCCAACGATGCCTCGAGGTGAGCGGCACTGGGCGTGGTGATGCAAATAATCTGGATATCAGGCCGGGCGACCAGTTCCGCGATGCTCGTGGTGGCGAAGGGAATCTGGTGTTTGCTCGCGAAGGCCTTCGCCTTGTCGGCGTTGCGCGTGGCGACTCCGAGCAGCTTTGCACCGGCGATCTGCGCGATCGCCTGCGCGTGAAATTCGGCGATCATGCCGAGTCCGATGATACCAAAACCGAGGGTAGGTGCAGCCATGGGTAAAAACGAAAGCCCTCGAAGCTTTGCCGGCCAACGGGCGATGTCGAGTCTGCCTCTGCACAATTCGAGCGCAAAAATCGGACAGTCCATTGCGCGGATCTTTTTCCAGCTGGTGGGTGACAGTGTGGGCAATGGGGAACTGTCCGGCCGGCTAAGGGATTGACTTGGCTGAAGCCTGCGGCGTTTGTGCGTGCATGGCTCAAAAATCGGACGGCATGAACTACGCGCCGCAAGGCAAGGCGAATGCGGTGGTGCAACCGGGCGAATTCGCCTTCGCTGCGGCCTATCTCGAACACGGTCACATCTACGGCCAGTGCAACGGCCTGATCGAGGCCGGGGCGGAATTGAAATGGGTTTACGACGCCGATCCGAAAAAAGTGGAGGCATTCGTGGCGAAATATCCGCAGGTGAAAGTCGCCCGCTCCTTTGACGAGATCCTGTCCGATTCGAAGGTGAAGCTGGTTGCAGCGGCGGCCATCCCGAATGAACGCGGGGCGATCGGCTGTCGCGTGATGCAGGCGCGGAAGGACTATTTTACCGACAAAACGCCGTTCACCACACTGGAACAGCTGGCGGAGGCGAAGCGAGTGTCGCAGGAAAGCGACCGGAAATACATGGTGTATTTCAGCGAACGCCTGCACGTCGAATGCGCGGTCAAGGCGGGTGAGCTCGTTCACGGTGGCGCGATCGGCAAGGTGGTGCAGGTCCTCGGGCTGGGACCGCATCGTCTCGGCAAACCGGCGCGCCCGGCCTGGTTTTTCGAGCGGGAAAAATACGGCGGCATCCTGTGCGACATCGGCAGCCACCAGTTCGAACAATTCCTGTTTTTCAGCGGAGCCACCGATGCGAAGATCAATCACGCGGCGGTCGGCAATTTCGCGAATGCCGACACTCCCGAGTTCGAGGATTTCGGCGAGGCGTCACTGCTTGGCGACAATGGCGCGAGCAATTACGTGCGTGTGGACTGGTTTACACCGCCGGGGCTCAGCACCTGGGGTGATGGGCGTCTCGTGATCCTCGGCACCAAGGGTTATATCGAATTGCGCAAGTACGTCGATGTCGGTCGCGAAGCCCAGGGCGACCAGCTCTATCTCGTCGACGACAAGGGCGAGCAGCACCTGCAGGTCAACGGGAAGGTGGGCTTCCCGTTTTTCGGCGAATTGATTCTCGACTGCCTGAACCGCACTGAGAAGGCGATGACTCAGGCTCACGCTTTCAAAGCCGCTGAACTTTGCCTCAAAGCCCAGGCGGCGGCGAAGCGCGTCGGCCCGCTGATCTCATAGGGTCGGTACTTTTGCAGGTGCGGGTTTATTCCGCGATTCAATGTCGTGATAGCGGGATAAACCCGCTCCTGCAAAAGAATGCGCCGACAGATCGCCGCATTTTACTTCAGGTTCGCTCTGCGTGTGCATCTCGCGGATGCTTCCAATCGTAGCTCCCGGCGATGTCGCAAACGTCCGATCCAGTCGAAAAAGCAGTTTCCGGTCACACGGTGCTCGTCACCGGAGGGACCGGATATCTGGGACGCTCGCTGATTGTTCAATTGCTCGCACGTGGGTACCGGGTGCGAGCTTTGGTTCGTTTGGGCGCAGAGAAGAAATTGCCCACGGGGGTCGAAGTCGTCATCGGCAATGCGCTTCAGGCCGAAAGTGTTCAATCGCACCTGATCGACGTGGACACGGTGGTGCATCTGGTCGGCGTGTCGAAACCGAGCCCCGCGAAAGCCCGTCAATTTCGCGAAATCGATCTCGCGTCGATTCAGGCGACGGTCAGTGCCATCACACAAAGCGGCCGTTCTCCTCATTTGGTCTACCTGAGTGTGGCGCAGCCCGCCCCGGTGATGAAAGCGTACGTGACCGCGCGCGAAGCGGGGGAAACGTTGATCCGCACCAGCGGAATCGATGCGACCTGTCTGCGACCGTGGTATGTCCTCGGTCCGGGACATCGCTGGCCTTATTTGCTTGTGCCCATTTTTGCGTTCCTGCGTTGGCTGCCGGACACCCGGGCGACGGCGACCCGGCTGGGTTTCGTTACCTTGGCGCAAATGGTGCGGTCCTTAGTGAAGGCGGTGGAAATCCGTCCTTCCGGATTTCGGATTGTCGAGGTGCCGGAAATAAAACGCGGCTAAAAACGTCGCGCGGCATCAAGACGGGCAAGCCGGGATGAAGGCCTTCGCTCTCGTCGTTCTGAGCGTAGCGAAGAATCCACGCGCGCGAAGATGACATCACGCTTGTTGCGGTGGATTCTTCACTTCGTTCAGAATGACAGGCGCGTGAGACATTAGATGGTTCAGTTGGCCGGCTCTCAACCTGATTGGCGGCTCGCTCCACAACGGCGTCTGCCCGGCTTTCTCGGGCACGTCGTC
>JBEHXD010000376.1:0-5681 GCA_048498875.1 Verrucomicrobiota bacterium | reverse complement strand
CAGCTCGGCTTCTGGAAAAGGCCGAGCTGGGGCTCGGCGGTCCCGGGAGGGAGGCTCTGCGAAATTGTAAACAAACTTCGAATCGTATGGGCGGGAATTGGCTCTAGAGGGAAACCCCGGTTTCGACTGGGTGATAATGGCAAAAACAATATCGCCTTGGCCAAGGGCGGAGCCAAATTTGTGCGATGCCAATTCGGGCCGAACAATTCACCCCCTCCCGGCGCAGTGCCCTGCTGCCGTGGGTGGTGTTTCTTGTGACCGTCGGCCTGGCGCTTGCGGGCTGGTTCGTGGCCCGGCGGGAAGTGGAGCAAAACAGCCAGGTGCGGTTCGACCGGCTGACGGAGCGCGTGCAGAGCAGCCTGCGGCGCCGGTTTGATACCGCGGCCCTTTTGCTGCATGGCGCGGCGGCCTTTCCGCTCTCCAGCGATTTGGTGACGGCGAGCGACTGGTCGAGCTATTTGCGGACCATCTCGCGCCAGCTGGATGACGGGGTGGTGGGCTTGGGCTACATCGAAAAGGTGGCGCGCAGCGATGTATCCGCCCTAGAGGCACGCCTGCGCGCCGATGGTGAAACCAATTTCAAGGTGCAACGCGATGGCACCGGCGACTGGATGTATGTGGTGGTCGCGATCGAACCGCGGGAGCACAACACGGATGTCCTCGGTCTCGATATCGCGTCCGGGATCACGCGCCGGACGGCCGCGGAACGGGCGGCGGCGGAAAACACGCTGATGCTTTCGCGACGCATCCGGTTGAATTACGACGGGAAGGATGTGCCGGGCTTTTTGCTCTTCATGCCCGTTTACCAGAAGAACGCGAAACTCGCGACACGCGAGCAGCGACTCGCGGCGTTGCAGGGGTGGGTCTATGCCCCGATCCGCACCGACCAGCTGATGGTGGGCGTCGCCGAAAGTTCGGCGCAGTTCATCGACCTCGATGTGTTTGAAGGCGAAACGATGCGCCTGGACAGCCTGCTCTACGATGCCGATGGCGATCTGAAGGGCAGTCCCGATCGGGTCATTACCGAGGACGATTATCCGAAGGAGGCGTTCAAGGCCCGGCATGAGATGGATATTTTCGGTCAGCGGTGGACGATCTTCATCGCCAGTCGTCCGGAATTTGCCCGCGTGGCGCTGAGTTCGCTCCCCGCGTGGGTACTCGGCGTGGGCTCGATTTTCAGCGTGCTGGTCGCGACTCTGACCTGGGCACTGGTCCGGGCGCGTCGCGGTGCGCTTACGCTCGCCGAAGGCATGACGGTCGATTTGCGCCGTCTTGCCCTGGTGGCCAGCCATACGGGCAATGGCGTCATCATCACCGATCCGGAATGGCGCGTGGAATGGATCAACGACGGCTTTACGCGGATGTTCGGATTCACGCTCGAGGAAATTCGCGGCCGCAAACCCGCCGAATTCATGGTCGGTCCGGACAGCGATGTCAGCGCGATGGACGCGATGAACGAGGCGGCCAGAAACCGCCGCCGGTTTCTCGGGGAAGTGCTGAACTACACCAAGGACGGACGGAAACTGTGGATTGAGCTCGAGATCCAGCCGGTCGTAAGCGCGGACGGCGTCCTCGAGGGGTTCATGGGGCTGCAGCAGGACATTACCGTGCGCAAGCGCCAGTCGGAGCAGATGCGCGACGCGATGGAGGCAGCCGAAAGAGCGAACCAGGCCAAGAGCCAGTTCCTGGCCATGATGAGCCATGAAATCCGCACGCCGATGAACGGCGTGATCGGCATGACCAGCCTGCTGCTCGACACGCCGTTGAACCAGGAGCAGCGCGAGTCCGCGGAAATCATCCGGCAGAGCGGCGAATCACTGCTCACGATCATCAACGACATCCTGGATTTCTCGAAAATCGAGTCGGGCCGGATGGACCTCGAGCAAACCGAATTTGCCATCGGCGACTGTGTGGAGGGCGCGCTCGATCTGCTGGCGACGCCCGCGGGGAAAAAGAAAATCGAGTTGCTCTGTGAAATTGCCGATGATGTGCCGACGCTGGTGGTCGGAGACGCGGTGCGGCTGAGACAGGTGCTGGTGAACCTGATCGGAAACGCGGTGAAGTTTACGCAGAAGGGCGAGGTGGCGGTGACGGTCAAGGTGGCGACCCGGCAGGACTCGACCGTGGTGTTACTTTTCCAGGTGCGCGATACCGGCATCGGTATTTCCGCCGAGGGCATGGAGCGCCTGTTCAAGCCGTTCAGTCAGGTCGACGCGTCGATGACGCGGAAATTTGGCGGCACGGGGCTGGGACTGGTGATTTCGCGCCGGCTGGTGGAATTGATGGGCGGCGGTATCACGGCGGAGAGCGAGTTGGGACGCGGATCTGTTTTCAGTTTCACGCTGCGGTTGCCGGTCGTCGCGGACGGCGCGGCGATTCCGCCGGGAGCGCCGGGTAAGCTGACCGGACGGTCGGTTTTGATTGTGGAAGACAACGAGACGAGCCGGCGGATCATTTCAAACCGGGTGACCAGCTGGGGCATGAAGCCGGTGCAGGTGGCGACCGCGGCAGCGGCGCTCGATCTGCTGCGCGGCGACGGCCGGTTCGACGTGGCGATTGTGGATTCGGAAATCACGGGAAAGGGCGCCCGCGATTTTGTCGCCTCCATCCGGGAGCAACCGTTGCGGGCGAAACTGCCTTTGATCCTGATCTCAGCGCAACGGCAGCGCGAGAGCTCGGACGTGTTGTTCAGTGCTGTGTTGCTGAAACCGCTGAAACCGACCCAGCTGTTCGATACCTTTGTGCAGATTTTCTGGCCGAGCAAAGGAACAACTTCCACGGCGCCGACGCGATCGGCTCCGCCGCAGCCGCCCGTGCCGGAAAAAATCCGGGTGTTGTTTGTATCGAACAATGCCAACCGCTCACCCGAAAGTATGGTGCACTTCGGGCAGCTGAATTGTCACGTGGAGATTGTCGCCACGCGGGCCGAGGCAATCGAAGCCGTGCGCCGGCGCGTGTATACGCTGGTGTTTCTCGATTTCGGCCCGGCGCTGGCCGAAGGCCACGAGCTGGCCCGCGAAGTCCGGCGCAATCTGCCGGCGGACAGCGAGACCTGGCTGGTGGCGGTCGTCAACGACCTGAAGAAGGATGAACGTGATGCCTGGAGAATGGACGGAATCGATGACTGTCTGAGTACTCCGTTTACCCACGCGCAACTTTCCGCCGCGCTCGAGCGCGCGAAGTGGCGGTTGCCGAGCTGACGGTAGGGCGGATTATCCCTAATCCGCCGAGCGTAGGGCGTTTTGGCCACAAAAAGTCACAAAAAGGCACAAAAACGGAAGGAGTCTGAAAGACGGCGGAGGTTTGAACCGCTAATCCTATAAAGTGCCTGCCGACTGATCGTCGGCATGGATTGGTTTCATGGGCCCGCTGATCGCTGGAATTTTTTTGTGACCTTTTGTGACTTTTTGTGGCCAAAATTCCTGTCTGGTGTCGGCGGGCTCAGCGCACTCCTTTATGCATTTCAGCAAGTCCGGTGGTAGGGCGCTTTATCCTTAAAGCGCCGGTTCAATTCGCGGCGAAAATCCTGAGCGGCGGATTAAGGATAATCCGCCCTACCGACTGATTTGATTCAACGAATGCGCCACCTGCGGCCAGAGTGCGGCGGTGCGTTCGGCGAGAATGGCGCGGCACTTCGCGACCTCGGCCTCGCGCTGGGCGAGGTTTTCCTCGGCGATCTTGGCGAGGTCGTCGAGATTGTAGAGAAACACGTTGGCGATCTGCGCGGCCGCGGGATCGATGTCGCGGGGCAGCGCGAGGTCGATCAGGAACAACGGACGTGCCGGGCGGCGCTTGATGCAGGCGGCGATCAGGTCACGGGTAAGGACAAAATCGGGCGATGAGGTGGAACTGGCGACGATGTCCGCACCGGCCACCGCCTCGGGTAGATCCGCCAACGTCGTGGCCCAGCCGCCGGCGAGTGCGGCGGCTTCCTCGGCCCTGGCGAGTGTGCGGCTGGCGACGGTGATCGACGCGGCGCCCCGACTTTGAAACGCCTGCACGGTTTTTAATCCAATGTCACCGGCGCCGACCACGAGCACCTTGGTCGCGGCCAGATCGCCAAAAATACGCCCGGCCAGATCGACGGCGACGGTCGCGATGCTGATCTGCCCGGCACCGATCGCAGTGTGCGTGCGGATGTGCTTGGCGGCTTGGAAGGTTTTTTGGAAAACGCGATTGAGCACTGGCCCGGTCCATTTTTTGGCGAGCGCACTGTCGTAGGCGTCCTTCACCTGGCCGAGAATTTCGGTTTCGCCGACGATCTGGGAATCAAGTCCCGAGGCGACCGAGAAGAGGTGCGAAACCGTGTCGTGATTATGGCGCAGGAAACCCGCGCCTTCGAAGTCGGCGATGCTGACGCCGGTCGTTTCGCACAGCGCCTTTTTCAATTGGGCAAGGGTGTCGTGGTTTTGGGCGACTCCATAAAGTTCCACGCGGTTACAGGTGTTGAGCAGCGTGAACTCGCGGATTCCCGGCGTCTGTTGCAACCGGACCGCCAGCGTCGCGGCCCGCGCATCATCCAGCGCGAGTTTTTCGCGCACGGCCAGCGGCGCCGTGTGATGGCTTGCGCCGAGAAGAAAGAGGACCGGGGAATTCGTCTCCATCGATCAGCGTTCGGGGGTGAGAACGACTTCGTGGTGGCGGCTCGAGTTCACGGGGCCAAGCGAGAGGAGCGCGATGAAAAACATTACGAGGCAGACCCACGCGAAGCGCGTGGAAACCAGCCAGGCCCGCCAGCGCATTATCAGAACCGTCAGATAAACCAGCCACACGCCCACGGTGACTACGAGTTTGGCGAGGTCGACCGATGCCAGATCGCGCACCCACCACGCGGCGCCGACACCGAGGGAGAAGGTGAGGAGCAGCACCCCGAGCGCCAGCATGCGGTAATTGATCTGGTCGAGTTGTACGACCGAGGGCAGAAACCAGAACAGGCCGTTGAGTTTCTTGTGTTTCAGGCTCCAGTTTTGCAGCAGATGCATCAGCGAGGTCAGCGCGAGGAGGCCAAAGACGCCGTAGCTGAAAACCGCGAGGGCGGCGTGGAGTTCGATCCACGGATTGGGGCCGAAGATTTTCCCGTTGTGCACGAGGTCCCAGCGGGTGACGAGCAGGGAGACCAGCGAAAGCGCCGCGGCGTAACCGGCGGTGAAAAGTCCGAGCACGCTCAGTCGAAAGGCGGTGCCGACGAAAAAATACAGCACCATCGCGGACCAGGCGACGAATTGGACGATTTCGAATTTATTGCCCAGCGGACAACCCCCGATGGCGGTGCCCCGGACGTACAATCCCGCCATCTGCACAATCCAGCCGGCGACGAGAAAGTAATTGAGCAACTTGCGCAGCCCGGCGGAGGTTTGCTGCCGCCGCGTAAGTCCGGCCAAGCCGGTCAGGAAGCCGGCGAGATAGAGCAGGGCGCCCACCCAAAGCAGCGCCCGATCTGTGAACAGCGAAAACATGGTCGCACGTTGGCAGGCCCCATGCCCGCCCGCAAGCATCGGGGCGTAACAATTAGTAGAGCGGGGGGAGTAGAGGCGGTAGGGCTAATTGAAGCCAGAGGCGTAAAGGTGGAGCGCGGCCTCCGGACGCGCTGATTGGGGAGTTGGGGACATCGCCAACGCCCAGGCAAACGCGCGCGGAGGTCGCGTTTCACCTAATGCACTTATGTGGGCGGGATGCCCTCA
>JBEHXD010000375.1:0-5682 GCA_048498875.1 Verrucomicrobiota bacterium | reverse complement strand
GGGGACGGTTTCGGGTTGGAACCCGGCGGCCAACGCCACGGTGGCGATCAACAAATACGATGCCCCCGGAAAAGCGATCTACAAGGGACTCGCGATCGGCCAGGTCGGCACCACCAATTATCTGTACGCGGCTAATTTTCTTTCCGGAAAAGTCGACGTGTTCGACAAGGACTACAAGCTCGTCAACCTCGGCGCGTGGGCCTTCACCGATCCTCATCTGCCGAAGGGCTACGCCCCGTTTAACGTCCAGGCGATCGGCGACAAGATTTACGTCGCCTACGCAAAACAGGATAAGGAAAAAATCGATGAAGTCGCCGGTCGCGGCCGGGGATTCGTCACCGCTTACACCACCAGCGGGGTTCTGAGCATGCGCCTGCGCTGGGGCCCGTGGTTCAACGCGCCTTGGGGACTTGTGCAAGCCCCGGCTGACTTCGGCCAGTTCAGCAACCTGATTCTCGTCGGCCAGTTCGGCAGTGGTAAAATCGCCGCGTTCGATCCGGCCAACGGCAAGTTCAAGGGTCTGGTTCACGGAGCGAACCATCGTGCGTTAAAAATCGACGGGCTGTGGGCGTTGTCCTTTGGCAATGGCGCCGGCGCCGGTCCGGCGAACAGTCTTTATTTCAGCGCAGGTCCCGCGGACGAGGCGCACGGATTGTTTGGCACGATCACCGTTCTGCCCGATCCGGAAAAACACGGACACGACAAGTGCGACGATGATGACGACGACGACGCACACGATCACCAGGATTGATTTTTTGGGTCAGGTAGTTCCCAGGTTAGTTGTGTCACAGGCAGCTGGCAATCGGGTTCGCCAGCTGCCTGTCTCGTTTTCTACCGGGATTTCCTGGTCAGATAGGCGATGGCGCGATCGACCAAAACCATTGGCACCACCATCTGCCAGTTTCCCGTATCATCGCGCTGCAACTCGACGCTGCTGTGATGAACCAGGGTGTCATCGGCATGCTGCCATTGAGTGTCGAGCCACACCGTGGTTTCGGATGACGGTTTTTCGTCAAGAATCTGAATGCCGCCGACAGGATGAGGACTGCCGGCGAGCACGGAAGCCATCAGTTTTTCCGGTGTGCCATAATTGTCGCGGACGGATTCCGGCAGGGTGGCGAGCACCGCCCGGAGCTTTTCCTGCGCTTCGGGTGAAAGCCGGATGGACGATTGTTCCAGCTCAATGTCACCTTGCGCGGCGGCCCAGATCTGGGTGGAAAAAGCGCCGCGCGGCGTGGTGCGGCTTGAGTGATCGAGGGTTTTCACTGGGATCAACCCCGCGGCCAGACTGACTTCGGAGCTTGCGGCCAGAGAGCGGGTGGCCGGTGGCGCGGAAGCGGCGGTTGCTGAGAGTGGCGCGGGCGATTCCGGGCGCGTGTTGCCTGCCGGGGCCGGCGCGGCAGCCTGTTTGAGAAGCAGATTCTCTTTCTTCAGTTCGACGATTTCCTCGTTTTGCCGACCGGACAATCGATCGATTTCCCGTTGAAGTCTGGCGGTGGTGTGCTGGTGAAAAACCACGCCGCCAGCCCCCAAGGCGATCACCAGGACGACGAGACCTGCCTGCATTTTAGTCATGCTCATAAATGTAATTCCCCACGCCCCCGCGCTGACCCCGGCACTCACCATGGCTGGATGGGCGAATGCAGCATCGGTGGCCGCGGGCACCGCCACCTTCGCCTGGGCTGTTAAGCCTGTCGTGAGCATGGCCGCGGTGGAAGTGACGCCGCGCCGGGCAAACGCCCCGCGCAGTTTCTCCAGGGCGCGCTCGACGCGCATGCGGGCGGCATTTTCGGTGAGTTGCGAACGGGAGGCGATTTCAGCAAACGAGCACTCCTCAAAAAAACGCAACCACACGGCCTGACGGTCCCGTTCGTTAAGCTCTTCGAGCGCCCAGTCCAGATTATCGCGAAATTGTACATCCACGGAATTCGCTCCGGCCGCGGCATCATTTTCCTGCATCAGAGTGGACTCCTTTTCGCGATTTTGACGGCGGCGTTCCGCGCGCGCCATCTGGACGGAAATGTTTCGCGTGGTGAGATAAAGCCATCCACTCAGGACGGGGTGACTGGCGAGACGCCGCGCATTCCGCGCAAGTGCGATGAACACTTGCTGGGTGATATCGTTCGCCAAATGGCTGTTCCCCCTGGTCCGGCGCAATGCCGCGCCGTAGACGAAACCGGCCCGCAGGCGGACCAGTTCGGAAAAGGAATCTTCGGAACCGTCCTTCGCGTAGCGTCTGAGTAATTCTCCATCGGCGATCATGGCTGCGTTTACTACCTTATAGCCGGACCCTCTCCAAAACGCACAAAAATCCGCCGGTTTCCCCGTATCGGGGTGGCTATGAATGCCGCACTATCGGCCCGTTTTCGTCACGGGGTATCATTCATCATGAAACCGATGCCGGGGATGTTTTGAATCCACTGGGAAGCATCGTTGGTGTCGCCTAATTTTTTACGGAGACGCCAAAGATGGGTGTCGAGCGCGTGCGAATTTCCGGCGCGGGCCTTCCAGATATCGCGCAGAATCGTTTCCCGCGACACCGGAGCGCCCTTGTTCTCGCTCAACAACTTCAGCAGCGCGAAATCCGTGCGGGTCAGCGCCAGGCGCTCATTTCCCTTGGTGGCGGTTTTGCGATCGAGGTCGATTTTTACGTCGCCACGAATCAAGAGTTTGATGGCCGATTGAAACGGCGGAGTGGTGCGGCGGAGCAGCGCCCGAACCCGGGCGACCAATTCCGTCGGCTGACAAGGTTTGCCGATGTAGTCGTCGGCTCCGAGCTCAAGTCCTCTGACCCGGGAGCCCACATCGTTGGTGCCGGTGATCATCAGCACTGGCTGCAAACATCCGCGAGTACGGAGTTCCTGCAGGGTCTGCCAGCCGTCAAGGACCGGCATGTCGACGTCGAGGATGATCAAGGCCGGCGGCGAAGCTTCCAACTGGGCAAGTGCATCGCCGCCATTTTCAAACTCCGTCACCGCGTATCCTTCCTTGATCAAGGCGTAGGCGAAAGCTGCCCGGATGTCCGGATTGTCGTCGATGACCCATAGTCGTGTCGCTTCTGCCATACAAAAACGGTGGATATATGAGGAGTTTAGCTCTGATGAGAGAAAACTGTGATAACTTTGTGAGCCTGTGGCGCGAACCACAACGCCGAATTTATCATAACCAATGTTTTTATATTTCCGCAGCGTTTCCCCAAAAACCAGTTTGCGCTGATAATTCCCGTCGCGTGTGTCACGGAAATGCCAACCGGCCATGATGAATCGATATCCCTGCGCCTGACCAAACCCGGCTGGCAGCAGGGATAAAACGCCGCGGAAGGGTCGGGTTATTTTTTCTCCGGCTCGACCTGGATGATTTTCAGTTCACCAAGATTGATGTGCTCTTCCCGCAGTGACTTTCGTTTCAGGCCATGACTGTCCTCGCCAAAGTAACGCGCGGCGGATTCGACCATGGCGGCGAGTTCCTTGCCAAAATCATTTCGATGCTGGCGAATGCTGAAACGCGTTTCCCAGAGCAGCTTCTTCTGTTTATTTTTAAGCAGTTCCTGAAAGTCGTAAGCCATCAACACGACGTAGTAGCGGCTTTCCTCGATTTCATCTAGGACGTCCTGACGTCGCTGCTTCAGCGCGGCTGACAATTGAAACCCTTCGACGCGTTTCATTTCGTGGACATAGCCGAGAATGGAGGCGTTTTCGGTGTCCTGCCGGTCGCGCATGCGATTGGCCGAATTGGCGATCAACATGGACTGTTGCAAGGCGCTATCGGCCTCGGCTTTCAGCACGCTGGCGATGGCGGCTTCTTCACTGCGTCCCGAAGTGGAGGGGTCCGCAACCATTCCCTCGGCCGCTGAGGATGGAGTGGGAACCGGTGAAAACGGCGCAGGAGGCGGGGGGACAAACGACTGGGCGATCTGGTACTGGGAAGAGCTGGAGGTGTTGTCAGTTCCGACGGTCGAACCCCAGTAAACCATGATCAGCAGATCGGTTTTGGTCGCATCTGTTTTTGAACAGGGCAGGTAGCCGCGGGCGGCGAGCTGGGGCGCCACGGTCCGGGCGACATCCATAAATTTTAACTGATCCAAACTTAAGTCCTTCTGGCTGCTCTGACTGCCACCCTCGCCAAAAGCGTAGGTCTCAGGTTTGAAACCGCCTCCCGGCTGGGGTGTCCGCGTATAAAATGGACTGACACTGGAAAAAACCGCGACGACGTCATCGCTGGATTGTTCGGCTCTGGATACCGGCGTCACCACCAGCCCAGCCCCGGCAATCGCAAGCCAGACCCAGCGTAAATCCCGGTATCGTCGCGGAAAACCCTCGCGATGCCCTGAAGTTCGTCCGTGGGATGCCAGCGCGCCCGTCAACCGATGGCAAACTGGGTTGGGATTTTTCATGGGATGCTTGCGGGAGTGAGATGGGGGGTGAGGCAGCGCTTCGGTGCGTTGATCCGGGCTGCATCGCATAACACCTTGCATTCCGTATACCCTTCATTTTCGACGCGATAGGCGTTCAGCTGGGAAAATCAGCCTAAAACGGGTGTTTCGCACCCTCCGAAACGCATGAGAACCGGCGTGCAAAATTAGCGTTTCGTCGTTTCGCTAAAAATCGGACGAAACTCTGATTGAGCAAATTACAGTGAACACCATTAGTAGGACGACTGAGCAGTCCGGGTCCAGACCACACCATCGCGAATTCCCGCTATCACCGGCGGGCCAGTGTAATCTTGTCGGTCATTGCGATTGTTTTGGTCGCGGTTGTCGAAGGTCCGCAGACTTCCTTGGTGGTGGAACGGCGTTTGGACGCTGATCGGGGGATTCTCCGGGTCGCTTCCACGCAACCGGTGTCGCCCGATCCGCAGTGGCGGCCCTATGCGCTGGCCCAATATAATCAATTTATCCTCAGTATGTGGGAGCCATTGGTGGAATGCGATCCCGTGACCGGACAGGCCCGACCGGCGGTGGCGGAGTCCTGGGAGTTTTCATCCGATCAGCGAACAGTAACGGTGCGGCTGCGGGCTGATGCCCGATGGAGCAATGGCGATCCGGTCGTCGCGGGAGATTTTGTGCGCGGCTGGTTGCGACTGTTGCGAAAGTATCCGGAACTCGGGGAGATTCTTGCTCCCCTGAAAAACTTCCGGGCGTTTCAAAAAAAAGAACTGCAGCCCGGACAAAGAATCGGCGTACAGGCGCTCGATGAGCATACGCTGCAGATCGAATTGGAGCAACCCCATCCGACTCTCATGATGGAGCTGGCCGACCCGGTGCTGTCACCCATGCACAAAACCAATGAAGCGGTTCTGGCGGTGAAGGGCTATTGGGAGGACCCAACGGCGCTGGTGACCAACGGACCTTTTCGCATGGTGCAGGCGACTTACGACGGGTATCGGCTGATGGCTAATCCCCACTATTGGGATGCGGGAAACGTCAAGCTCGACGGCGTGCACTTTATCCGGGCCGATGGTCCACGAGTGGGGGAATTGATGCTCGCGGCGGGAATCGTGGATTTTCTCGCACCGACACCCTTCGGCAAGGCCCGCGAGTCGCTGACCAGCCGGGCACTTCAAGTGAAGTCGGAATTGGAACCCACCGTAAATTCGATCAATATCAACCTGTCTCGGCCACCCTTGGGGGACGTGCGGGTGAGGCAGGCGCTGGCGCTCGCGCTGAATCGCGAAGCACCGATC
>JBEHXD010000374.1:0-5701 GCA_048498875.1 Verrucomicrobiota bacterium | reverse complement strand
GGCATCGCCATCGATCATCTCGCGACTGTGCTGGGGTAAACGAAGCGAGGTAAGCCGGCGCACTTCGCATGAGAATTTTAGTGATCCGTTTTGTACCTGACGTGGGAATAAAATGAACACTACCGCAACAGTCATTCTGAGCGCAGCGAAGAATCCATGGGTTTGCACGCAGTCGGGGAAATGGATTCTTCGCTGCGCTCAGAATGACTGTAAGCGGGGATTACGGGAGTGCGGTAGTGTCGTTTCTGAATCAGCCTCATGATCGGATTTCGAAAAATCTGTCTCGCAGTCGCTGGTGCGGGAGCGCTGTTGGTACTGACAGGTTTGCTGTTGCGGTCGCCTACGCTCTGGCAGCCTTCCGCAGTGGCGGCGATCGTTGCGCTCGCCATCGGGTTGGGTGCGACTCAATCGCTGAAGGGGTATCAATACACGGCGTGGATCGTGGCAGCGGTGATCGCGGCCCTGATTTACCCGGAGGCCTTTTTGCATTGGGGCGCCGTCGATCTGCGCAACAAATGGCTGCTGCTCGCCGTGGTCCAATTGGTGATGTTCGGCATGGGAACCCAAATGAGCCTGCATGACTTTGGCGGCGTGATGAAAACTCCGCGCGGCGTACTGGTGGGGATTGTCTGCCATTTTTCCATCATGCCTCTGGTCGGTTTTGGGCTGACCCGGCTCTTCACGTTTCCGCCCGAAATCGCGGCGGGGGTGATCCTGATCGGTTCATGCTCGAGCGGACTGGCCTCGAACGTGATGGCCTACATCGCAAAATCCAATCTCGTGCTCTCGGTTACCGTCACTGCCATCACCACGCTGGCGGCGCCCTTACTTACGCCGTTCCTGATGCAGCTGCTGGCGGGCACGCTGGTGGAGGTGAAGTTCGTGAACCTGATGGTTGAAATCATCAAAATTGTGATCGTGCCGATTTCCGCGGCGCTGTTGCACGATTACCTGAAGAGCGCACCGCCTGCGAAACGACGGGTTATTTTCGGCGGGGCGGCATTCGGAGGTGCCTGGCTGGTTGCGTTGATCATCGGCGGATGGAACTGGCTGGCGATGCGACTCGCCCCGAATGGATTGCTGGTGGTCGAACTGGCATCCTTTGCCGTGGGAGCGGTGGTGTTTGGGGCGCTTTATCACCAGCTCGTGCAGAGATTTTCTGTCGTCGACCGACTTATGCCGCGGCTTTCCATGGCCGGGATCGTCTATTTCACCACCGTGACCACCGCGGCCGGACGCGACAATCTGCTCAAGGTGGGTGCCTTGCTTTTTCTTGTCGCGGTGATTCACAACGCGGCGGGATATTTTTTCGGATACTGGCTCAGCCGTGCGGCCGGACTCGATAAAAGCTCCGCCCGATCCGTGGCCTTCGAGGTGGGGTTGCAAAACGGCGGAATGGCTTCGGGGTTGGCCGGGGGAATGGGCAAGCTCGCGACCGTGGGCCTGGCACCCGCGATCTTCAGCCCGTGGATGAATATTTCCGGTTCAATCCTCGCCAATTATTGGAGCAAGCGGCCACCCAAGTGAATCCCGCTGGTTACCTGCGTGAATTTACCGCGTCATTCATTTCCCAGCGGCGTCGAACTCATGTTTCACTTTTAATCCCATGCGACCGATTCTGATTTTTTTCTGCTGCCTCGCGGCTTTGCGGGTGAGGGCCGCGGAGACGGCCAGTCTCTATTTGTCCGGCCATGGCAGTAGCGACCCCCAACTCTGGGATTTCCATTGCACCGCCGGACGCAACAGCGGGGTGTGGACCAAAATCGCGGTGCCGTCATGCTGGGAGCAGCAGGGCTTTGGCACGTACGACTACGGCGTGGAGTTTAAACCCAGCAAACGCATGCCAGTCACGCTGCCCGCGCCGGATGAGCGGGGACTTTATTGCCGTGAGTTCTCCGTTCCGGCCGACTGGCGGGGGCGGACGGTGCGGCTGGTCTTCGAAGGGGTGCTGACCGACACCGAGGTGAAAGTGAATGGCCAGCTGGCGGGTCCCGTGCACCAGGGCGGTTTCTACCAGTTCAAATATGATATCACGGACAAGCTTCTCTTCGATGGCCCCAATCGCATCGAAGTTTCCGTGAGCAAGCATTCCGCCAACGCCAGCGTGAATCGCGCGGAGCGAATCGGCGACTACTGGAACTTCGGTGGCATTTTCCGTCCCGTGCGACTGGAGGCACTGCCCGCGCAGTACATCGACCGCGTGGCAATCGATGCCAGGGCTGATGGGAGTTTCTCCGCCGACGTCTTCCTCGGCGGGTCATTGCCCTCGGGCAACGAGCTGGTACTGCAACTCAAGACCGTGGAGGGAGCGCCGGTGGGACAACCGGTGGCAACGGCGGTCCCCAGCGGCGCGAAACAACTCACGATTCACACGCAGGCCCGCGACATCGCCACCTGGTCGGCGGAAACGCCGCGGCTTTATCTGGCGGAATTCACCCTTCGTATCGGGGCGATCGTGCCTGCCTCGCACACGGTTACGCAGCGGTTTGGTTTTCGTACCTTTGAAGTCCGCCCGGGTGACGGCCTGTATTTGAACGGACACAAGATCACGATGAAGGGCGTCTGCCGCCACAGTTTCTGGCCGGAGACGGGCCGCACGCTTTCCTATGAGCGGAATCGCGAAGATGTACAGTTGATCAAGGAGGCGAACATGAATGCGGTGCGCATGACGCATTACCCGCCCGATGCCGAATTTCTCGACCTGTGCGACGAGGCGGGCCTTTACGTGCTCGACGAACTCGGCGGCTGGCAGGGTTCATACGACACGCCGACGGGTCAGCGGCTGATTGCGGAAATGGTGCCGCGGGACGTGAATCATCCGAGCATTCTGTTTTGGGACAACGGCAACGAAGGCGGCGAAAATGCGGAGAACGACGACGAGTTTGCCAAATACGATCCGCAGCACCGGCCGGTCCTGCACCCGTGGGCGAAATCATTTCGCGGCATGAACACCGCCCACTATCGCGAATATGCGGACACGGCGAAATTCGCCGAAGGTCCGGATATTTTCATGCCGACGGAATTCCTGCACGGTCTTTTCGATGGCGGGCATGGTGCCGGCATGGATGACTACTGGAAACTGATGGGTGAGAAACCGCACGCCGCCGGCGGTTTTCTCTGGGTTTTCGCCGATGAGGCAGTCGCGCGCACGGATGAAAACGGCCGGCTCGATGCCCGCCGCGATCTCGCGCCGGATGGCATCGTTGGTCCGCATCACGAAAAAGAGGGAAGCTACAACACGATCCGGGAAATCTGGTCGCCGGTCCAGATTCCGCTCGAAACGCTGCCGGCGAATTTCACGGGCACACTACCGGTGCGCAACCGCTATGATTTTCTCGACCTGTCGTCGGTCACTTTTGAATGGCGACTGATGAAGTTCGCGCCGCCGGGAGCGCTGTTGTTTCACCGCACATTGCTGGCTCACGGACGGTTCCCGGGGCCGGCGATTGCCGCACGCACTGAAGGTGAGTTGCCGGTTCCCCTGCCGGAAAACTGGCGTGAGGCGGATGTGCTTTATCTCACCGCGTTCGATTCGCGGCAACGCGAGATCTGGACTTGGAGCTGGCAATGGAAGAGCGGGGCAGCCGCGATCGGACGGGCGACCGACGGGAAGAGCGCAGTGGTTTCCTCCGACAGAGGCAGCGCGTTGATTGTTTCCGTGGGACGCAATGCGGCGCATTTTGATCGGGCCACGGGGCAACTGACCGGACTCGAACGCGATGGCCGCAGGCTTTCTCTTTCCGGGCCACACCTGGTTGGCTATCGTCGCGTGGATCGCAGCTTTGTGCCGGCCGGTCTCAACGCGGGCAATCTCACGCGGTTTGAAGCGAAAAATGATGGCGATGCGGTGATCGTTTCCGCCGACTACGATGGTGCGCTGCGCGAGTTGCGCTGGACCATTTCTCCCGATGGCGATGTCCGGCTCGACTATGAGTTCCCCGGTCCCGGGGCGGTGGATATTCTCGGAATCGATTTCGATTATCCCGAGGAGAAAATGAAATCGAAGGAATGGCTCGGCAATGGGCCGTATCGCGTGTGGCAGAATCGCCTGAAGGGTGTTTCGCTGGCGCGATGGGATACGGCCTACAACGATCCGATTCCCGGCGTCAGTTGGGATTATCCCGAGTTCAAAGGCTGGTTCTCCGGCTGGCAGTGGATGACGTTTACCACGACCGAGGGACGCTTTGCTTTCGTGAACGACGGCGGGCAACCCTACGTCGGGGTTTATTCGCCGCGCGACGGGAAAAATAATCCCGTGCTGGTTGTACCGCAACTCGGCCTCGGCGTTTATCAGGCTATCACGGGCATCGGCACCAAAAATTCCCAACCAAGTAATCTCGGCCCGCAGGGTGAAACCAAAAGCATCACCGGTCCGGTGAAGGGATCACTCATCATCCGCCTGCTCGACCGGCCGTGAAGGATGAGTTGGCCCGCGAAACACACGAAATGACACGAAAAGGATTTTTTCTGAAAACGAATCAATGAGTGGTTTTAATCGCACACGTCGATCGCAGTACGGTAGGGGCCGTTGCCCTCAACGGCCTTTCCCCGAAGGCGGTTGAGGGCAACCGCCCCTACCACTGATTTCGCCGACAGCTTAATTCCAAATTTTATGAAAAAATATCTTCTGTCCCTTATTTTTGTCGGACTCGCCTGCCTTTTCACCGCGGGCGCTTTTGCCGCCGATGTGCCGCGCTACCGCGTGGGGGTGTGCGACTGGATGATTTTGAAACGCCAGAAACTGGGCGCGTTTCAGCTCACGAAGGACCTTGGGGCTGACGGCGTCGAGGTGGACATGGGCGGACTCGGCGACCGGCCGACGTTCGACAGCAAGCTGGGTGATCCGGCGTTGCAGCAGCAGTTCCTCGACAAGGCGAAGGAACTCGGTCTCGGCCTCAGTTCGATTGCGATGTCCGGTTTCTACGCGCAATCCTTTGCGGAACGCCCGGGGGTGGACCGCATGGTGCAGGATTGCCTCGATACCGCCAAAGCGCTCGGGGTGAAAGTTGTTTTTCTTCCGTTGGGCGTGCAGGGCGATCTGGTGAAACACCCGCAACTTCGCCCGGCGATCGTCGCCCGTTTAAAAGCGGCCGGCAAACAGGCGGAACAGGCCGGGGTCGTGATTGGCGTGGAGACCGCGCTCGACGCGAAGGCGGAGGCAGCCTTGCTCGACGAGATTGGTTCGCCCGCGGTGAAAAGTTATTTCAACTGGGCGAATGCGTGGCAAAACCACCGCGATGTCTGTGCGGAGATGCGCATACTGGGCCGGGACCGCATCGTTCAGATTCACGCTTCCAACACCGATGGCGCGTGGCTGCAGAACGATCCGCAGGTCGATCTCCCCAAGATCAAACAGATGCTCGATGAACTGGGCTGGCATGGCTGGCTCGTCATCGAGCGTTCGCGCGACGCCGCCCGCGCCAGGGACGTGAAATACAACTTCAGCGCCAACGCGGCTTATCTGAAGAAAGTGTTTCAGTGAACGATAGGTAGGGCGCTTTATCCTTAAAGCGCCGCTCAGGATATTCGGAATAGCGCAGTTATTCGCGAACCCTGAGACGGCGGACTAAGGATAGTCCGCCCTACCTGCTAAATGACAGGGGTGGAACGCGACCTCCGGACGCGTTGGGTTGCGCGCGTCCTGAAAGCGCGCCCGGAGGTCGCGCTCCACCTAAAACTGAATAAGGCCTATCTCGGGCGT
>JBEHXD010000373.1:0-5716 GCA_048498875.1 Verrucomicrobiota bacterium | reverse complement strand
ATTGGAATTGTTCCTCGATCCCGACGCTGCCAAACGCGGTTTGCACGTCGATGACAACCGCTTTCTCGAATTGTGGAATGGTCCGGCCCGGATCTATCTCCTGTTGCGTCGTTCCGAAATGGCCGCTCTTCTCGCCAAGCCCGGTTTTCACGCCAGAATCCTGGCGGAGGAACGCAAACACGTTTTGCTGACCAACCGGCTCCAACCATGACCCTTGTTGCCACCGAAAAACCTTTTTTGCCTTTTACCCGCCCCACGATCGATGAGGAAACGATCACCGGCGTGGCCGAGGTCTTGCGCTCCGGCTGGATCACTTCCGGGCCTCAGGTGAAGGCTTTTGAAACGAAACTTTCGGAGTACTGCGGCGGACGTCCGGTGCGCGTTTTCAATTCCGGCACCTGTACCATGGAGATCGCGCTGAGGATTGCCGGCATTGGGGCCGGCCATGAGGTGATCACGACTCCGTTGTCATGGATTGCCACCAGCAATGTCATTCTCGCGGTGGGCGCCAGGCCGGTCTTTGTCGATATCGATCCGGTGACGCGCAACCTTGATCTCAATCAGATTGAAAAAGCCATCACTCCGCACACGCGCGCCATCATTCCGGTCGACCTGGCCGGGCTGCCGGTGGATCGCGACCGCCTGCATGCGATCGCCAAAAAACACGGATTGCGGGTGATTGAAGATGCCGCCCAATCGCTCGGCAGCACGTGGAAGGGGCGCCGCATCGGGGCCTTTGGCGATTTTGTGTCCTTTAGCTTTCACGCGAATAAAAACGTCACGACCATCGAGGGCGGCTGTCTGGTGCTGAACGATGAACGGGAAACCCGCCTGGCGGAGCAGTACCGGTTGCAGGGAGTGATCCGCAGTGGGGTCGACGGCATGGACGTCGAACTGGTTGGGGGAAAGTTCAACCTGACTGATGTCGCGGCCCGGGTGGGTCTCGGCCAGTTGCCGCATCTGGACACCTTCGCGCGTCAGCGTCGGGCGCTGGCTCAGATTTATTTCGAACAGTTCGAGCGGGCGAAGGTGGCTGAACTGGGGCTGCGTCTGCCAATGGCGGATTTTGTGCACAGCAACTGGCACATGTTTCAGGTGATCCTGCCCGGAACCGACCGGTCATTGAAGCGGGCGGAGGTGATGACCCGGCTGACTGCGGCGGGAATTGGCACCGGGGTGCATTATCCGGCGATTCATCTCTTTTCGCTTTATCGAAAGCTGGGTTGGAAAGACGGGGATTTCCCCAACGCCGAATTCGCCGGACGAAATATCCTGACGCTGCCGCTGTTTCCCACCCTGAAGCCGGATGATGTTGTCCGCGTCGTTCAATCCCTCGTTGAAATCCTGCGAGCCGCCCATCGCGCATGAGCACCCCTGTTCCCGAGCTTTCCGTCGTCATTCCCGTTTACAACGAGGAGCCGAACCTGCCGGTGCTTTTTGCCCGGCTCTATCCTGCGCTCGACCGGTTGCAGCGATCATACGAGGTGATCTTCACCAACGACGGCAGTGCCGATCGTTCGAGCGTGCTGCTGGCGAATCAGTTTGCGGCGCGGTCAAAGGAGACCCGGGTGATCGAGTTCAACGCGAACTACGGCCAGCACATGGCGATCATGGCGGCGTTTGAACGCGTGCGCGGCGAAGTCGTTGTGACGCTCGACGCCGATCTGCAAAATCCACCGGAGGAAATTCCGGCGCTGCTGGAGAAAATCGCGGCCGGACACGATTACGTGGGCGGATTCCGGCTCAACCGGCAGGATTCGCTTTTCCGGACGCTGGCGTCGAAGCTGATCAATTTCGTGCGGAAAAAAACCACGAGCATCGAGATGACGGACCAGGGTTGCATGCTGCGCGCATACCGCCGGCCGGTGATCGAGGCGATCGTGCGCAGCGGGGCGATCAACACGTTTATTCCGGCGCTGGCGTACAGTTTCTCCAACAATCCGGCGGAAGTCGGGGTGAAGCATGAGGAGCGTCATGCGGGAGTTTCGAATTATTCACTCTACGGTTTGGTGCGTTTGAACTTCGACCTGATCACGGCCTTCTCGCTCGCGCCGCTGCAGATTTTCACGATGTTCGCCCTGGCCTGTTCGGCCGGGAGTTTTCTGCTCGTGCTCGTGCTGGCGTGGCGCCGGTTGATTCTCGGCCCGGAGGAAGGCGGGCTGTTTACGTTGTTCGGCATTCTGTTTTTCCTCATCAGCGGGGCGATGGTGGGCATCGGCCTGATCGGTGAATACGTGGGACGCACCTACCAGGTGGTTCGCGCGCGCCAGCGTTATTTTGTCAGCCACATTCTGGAGACCAGGGAATGAGCGGACCGCGCATTGTCTTCTTCGGCTACAGCGAGGTCGGCCACGACTGTCTCGAACTGCTCGTTTCGCGCGGGGACAACGTGGTGGCGCTGGTCACCCACGAGGATAATCCCCACGAGAAAATCTGGTTCAAAACCCCTGCGTTGGTCGCCCGGGCGAACAACATCCCGGTGTTTACGCCGGCGAAGGTCAACTCTGTGGAAAGCATGGAGTGCATCGCGGTGATGGCGCCCGACCTGATTATTTCCGTCTATTATCGCAACATGATCAGCATGCAGATTCTCGGTCTGCCGAAGCTGGGCGCGTTCAATCTGCACGGTTCCCTGCTGCCGAAGTATCGCGGTCGCGCTCCGATCAATTGGGCGGTGTTGCATGGCGAACCGCGGATCGGAATGACGCTGCACCGAATGGTGAAACGGGCGGACGCCGGAGCGATCGTAGCGCAGGAAGGAGTCGACCTCGATCCGCGCGATACCGCCGAGCAGGCCTTCCGCAAGGTGCAACCGTGCGCCCGTCGGGTGCTGGCAGGAGCCATCGATGCTTTGTTGTCGGGAACCGCTATCGAGACTCCGCAGGACGAATCGCAGTCGACTTATTTTGGCGGACGCACGCCCGAGGACGGTCGGGTTTACTGGAAACACCGGTCGCGGGAGATTTTTAATCTCATTCGCGCCGTGACCGATCCTTATCCCGGCGCCTTTATCGAGGTGAACGGCTCGCGCCTGATGCTCTGGTGGGCCGAACCCGATTCACCTGCGGCCCAGGGCCGTCATGGCCGGCCGGGCGAGGTGCTTTCTGTTTCGCCTCTCATTGTTGCCACGTGCGACGGTGCGCTTGAATTTACCCGCACCGAATGGCGCGGTGAACCCCAGCCCCTGACCGTCGGCCAGATTCTTTAACTCCCCACCCATCCATCATGCCCCTTCGTGTCCTCATCCTCGGTGCCAACGGCTTTATTGGCTCCTCACTCACCCACGCCATTCTCAAGAAAAAAGACTGGGAGGTGTACGGCATGGATGTCGGCGATCACAAGCTCGGCCACTGCCTGGGCAACCCACGGTTCAAGTTTGTCGAAGGCGACGTGATGATTTCACACGAGTGGATCGAATACCACATCAAGAAATGCGACGCGGTCATCCCGCTCGTCGCCATCGCCAACCCGGCGCAGTACGTGAAGGATCCGCTGCGGGTGTTCGAACTCGATTTCGAATCCAATCTCGCCGTTGTCCGGCAGTGCGCGAAGTACAAAAAGCGCGTCATCTTTCCCTCGACCTCCGAGGTGTACGGCATGTGCCCGGATTCGGAACTGAATGAGAACACCAGCTCGATGGTTTACGGCCCGGTGCACAAACAGCGGTGGATTTACGCCTGCTCGAAGCAACTGCTCGACCGGGTGATCTATGCCTACGGGGAACGCGACGGCGTCGACTACACGCTTTTCCGGCCATTCAACTGGATTGGACCGAAGCTGGATAATGTCTTCGAACCCAAGGAGGGAAGCTCCCGGCTGTTCACGCAGTTTATTTCCAATGTGATTTTCAAGAAACCGATCCAGCTGGTCGACGGCGGCCGCCAGAGCCGCTCGTTCACTTACATCGACGACGGCATCGACGCGCTGCTGCGCATCATCGAAAACAAAAATGGAGCGGCCTCGCGGAAAACCTTCAACATCGGCAATCCCGCCAACAACGTGAGTGTCGCCGAACTCGCGCGCCTGATTCTGGAAGCCTTCAAGGAATATCCGGAGTACCGCGAGCACGCGGAACAGACCCAGGTGATCACGGTGCCGGCGCAGGAATATTTTGGTACGGGCTATCAGGACATCCAGACCCGGGTGCCGTCGATCGAAGCCATCCACGCGCAGCTCGGCTGGAAACCGGTGCACGATCTCAAGACCGCGATCAAACTGACCCTGGACTACCATCTCGCGCACAAGGATTATTCACTGGTCTGACCGTCATGGCCGTTCGCCTCGCATTGAAGGTCGATGTTGATACCGATCGCGGCACGCGAATCGGGGTTCGCAACCTCATGACCGATTGCAGCGAATTCGGCGCGCCGGCGTGTTTTCTTTTCAGCCTGGGACCGGACAACACGGGCAAGGCGATCCGGCGGATTTTTCGTCCCGGATTCTTTTCCAAAGTGAGCCGGACCAATATTGTCCAGCTGTATGGAATCCGCACACTGCTCAATGGCACGCTGCTGCCCGCGCCCCACGTGGGGCGCCGCAACACGGGGGTGATGCTCGCGGTGCAGGCGGCGGGTTTCGAGGTTGGCATTCACTGCCACGACCACATTCGCTGGCAGGATCACCTGCACGGGATGTCGGCGGAGGAAGTGCGCGCAGAGTTTGCGCTGGCCCGGCAGGAATTTTCCCGGATTTTTGGCCGCGAGGCCCACACCGCGGGCGCAGCGGGGTGGCAGAGCAGCGCTTCCAGCCGGATGGTGTATGACGAAGCCGGGCTGCTTTACGGCAGCGATACACGGGGCACGGTTCCCTTCTTTCCCCGCATCGGCAACCGGGTGTTTTCCACGCTCGAGATCCCCACGACGCTTCCGACGCTCGACGAACTGCTGGGCCGCCCGGAATTTCCCACCCGGAGAATTCCCGCTCATCTTTTTTCCCTGCTGCGGTCCGATGCGTTGAATGTGTTCACGCTGCACGCGGAAATCGAAGGCATGGCCCGCCGTGCGATCTTCCAGGAATTTTTGCAGCTTTGCCGCCAGGGCCAGGTTGAGTTTGTCCGTCTGGAAGATATGGCGCGCAACCTTCTGGCCAATCGCGATGCCATTCCGGTGAACGACCTGGGGCAGGGTTCGGTCGACGGCCGCTCCGGCCGGCTGGCGGTGCAGGTGCCCGCGCACTGATCCCGATTTTCCCCGAAATGCCCTGGGGCACAGTCCGTTTAAACCGCTCTAGCTGCGGTCGACCCGGTAGAACATCCACAGGCCGAGTCCTTGAAAGGCAAAGTTTGGCAGCCACATCAACAAGTCCGGGCGAAGGGCGGTCTGGGTGTCGAACCACCCGATTACGATGGTGCCGAAATAGTAAATCATCGCCAGGGCGAGGCCGATGCCGAGGTTCGCCGAGGTTTCCTTGCGCGAGATTTTGATGCCGAGGGGAACGGCGATGAGGGTGAAGGACAGGACCGAGAACGCCGTGGCAAATTTTTCGTGGATGGTGATCTGCACGCGCATTTTTTGTTTTTCGCGTTCCTCGCGCGACAGGCCGCTGTTGGGCCGGTCCACCTTTCTCCACTCCTGCAGCAGCTGCTCAAACGTCAGCCACTTTTGCTTCACGTGGACGATGCCGCTGGGACCGATTTTTTCCAGGGGAATGCTGATGGGGGCTTCGTCGCTCGAGAGGGTCGGGCGGTACTCGCTGAAGTTTTCCGGATCCTTATCGT